>JAKDNQ010000410.1 GCA_030456405.1 Nitrospira sp. | reverse complement strand
GTTTCCAGGAGTCGTTCAGCGCATTGGCCGTATCGCGTAAGCCGCAGTAGTCTTCTTCGAATTGATTCCACACCGCTTTTTCCATTCCAAAGTCAGCCATGTAGATCTGGCCGACCAAATAGGCTGCGGCAAAAGCGGCCTCACCTTTCTTCGTGGTGATATTGCGGAAGGAGGCGAGGACAGATTGATGCTTGGCTTCTTGCATCTGCAGCGACTTGAAGCTGTCGTGCAAGGAGCTCCGCGCTTGTTCCAAAAATTTGATGCGGGCTTCCGTTTCTTTCTGGAAGAGATCGATGTTCGTCTGCGCCGCATCGATCTTGGCGCCTTCAACTTGAATAAGATCGCGTACCGCGCCGCTGTGAATCGAGTTGCACCCCACCGCACTCACCAGGATCAGCCCCATACACCATATTGAGATTCGTCGTACGATCATACCGGTCTCCTTATACATGGGATCGCCCCATGTCATCGGCGTATCGTTCGCAAGGCATCGGCAAGCGACTGCACGTCCTCTTGGGGAAGCGTCACGTCGATATCCAAGTACTGTTTGATCACCCCATTGATGCGCCGGAGCGCCTCGACATTGGTTCGATACTGGTCGAATGCCGTGAGATCCAGGGTGGACGACAATTGCGAATCCTTTGCCACGCGTTGTTCGATCAGCGCGATGAGCTCTGGAAGTTTTTGTACAAGATTGGTCATGTCCCCTGTGCCTGCGAGGAAGACGGTCTGCCCGGTGTGATCTTTTCGTTCAGGCAGTTGCTTGAGTCGCATGTCGTTGACGACGGCAATGACGTCAGGCCCAAGCAGATCGGCATCGTCCTTCGTCAACTCAGCGTCAGCAACGCCGGTGAGTTTGGGGTTGGTCGTAGCCCATTGCAACGCCAAATTCAGTTTCAAGCGGGTCTGAACATAGCGATACCACAGCTGATGACGGGCGGTCACATTACTGACCAGTTCCCGATATTGCCGCATCAATCGTTCGTTCTCGACATAGGCCTGGTCTTTCGCGACCAATGCCTGTTTGACTTCTGGTGGTGTGGCGCACCCGACGGACACGAGTAGCGCGAGCGCGATGAAGATAGGGGCAAGTTTCATCGGGACTCCTCCCATTGAACGGCAGCGAGTGTAGCGGGGTACGTAAACCAGTTCAAGGAAAAATTCTGGCCTCCTTCGTTCCTGAAAAATAAAGAAGGGCAATCAAGACGTACCTCATTCGTCTGAGGGCATGGAGGCAATGGACGCTCTGGAGGAGCCAGCAGTGCTGCTTTATTGTGTGTTGGAGTCGATGAACAAGTGAGTGAGAGGGTTCCCGCTGCCGTAATGTGTTTCTCCTTATTCAAACAAGCCCAACACGTCGAACTCGCGGACAAGAACAAGTTCTTTACCGTCCAGCTCGACTTCCGTCGTGCTGTATTTCTCGTAGAGAACGCGATCGCCGGCTTTGAGGACCGTAGGCCTGAAGACCTTTTTCTCTTTTTCCTGTTTCTTTTTGGCCTTACTACCCGGTTTGTCCTCCGGTGTCTCCCATCTCCCCTTCCCCACAGCCAAGACTTTTCCTTCTACAGGCTTCTCCTTCGCCGTGTCTGGAATAAACAGCCCTCCTGTGGTCTTTCCCTTGGCTTCCGACGGTTCAATCAGTGCCCAATCCTGTAACGGTTGAATTCCCATGGTGTGTTCTCCTTGTATGGTTCAAATGCCAGCAACAGGCTACGTCGTTCTGCAGATGGCGTCAACAGCCGAAATCGACCCCACGTTCATGATTCGGACTCAGACTGGGAAGTGACCTCCTCGCAGGGGTGGCAGAGCCCTTCACTCCAACGCCCCCCGGAATGGCCCTCTCGGATGGTGGGGCGGCCTGATTACTCCCCTGTGCTCGCGCAACGCGCGAGCACAGGAGACCAGCCCCAATGGCTCTGCCCGTTCCTCTCCTTTCCCGTCTCCACAATAGGGAGTAGCCATGCCGTTATTCACTGCGCGCATCGAACGAGCGTCATCCATCTAATTGATACTTCCAAGCTCGCTCGTTGTCTCTTCAGGGATGGGGGCTGATTGATCTTCACTGCGCGCGTCCAACGAGGGCCTTCTGAGGCCGCGCGTTGCGCGAGCACAGAAGATCATCAGGCTCCATCCCCTCCTCTGTTCTGCGAGCAAGAAGGACGGTTGGCAGCTCCCTATCTATAGTTTTCTCCTCTCCCAGGTGGTAAAACATTCCTCCGATAGCACATCCGGTGATTCGTATAGAAGAAGGTGCCGCTATGTCTTTGCCGATTGAGAAACCGTCGTCCGATGAATTGGCCCGAGAAGTGGCCCGGCGGCGCACCTTCGCCATTATTTCGCACCCGGATGCGGGAAAGACCACACTGACCGAGAAGCTCCTCCTCTACGCCGGCGCAGTTCACCTGGCCGGAGCTGTGCATGCGCGGTCACATCAGCGTGCGTCGAAGTCGGACTGGATGGAGTTGGAGCAGGCAAGAGGAATTTCGATCACCTCTACCGCGCTTCAATTCGATTACCAGGGAGTGCGGGTGAACCTGCTCGACACGCCGGGACACCAAGACTTCAGCGAAGACACCTACCGCACCCTCATGGCAGTCGATAGCGCGGTGATGGTACTCGACTGCGCCAAAGGCATCGAACCCCAGACCAAGAAACTCTTTGCCGTCTGCCGCAAACGCAATATCCCGATCATGACCTTCATCAATAAGATGGATCTACCAGGACGCCATCCGTACGAACTGCTCGAGGAAATCGAGCAGACGTTGGGCATGACAGCCGTCCCGTTCAATTGGCCCATCGGGGAAGGGGCCGGCTTCCAAGGGCTGTACGATCTTCAAGAACCTCAAGTGCTGTTCTTCCAACGGACGCTGCATAACCAACGCCGGGCGCCGATGAGAGT
>JAKDNQ010000409.1 GCA_030456405.1 Nitrospira sp. | reverse complement strand
TCTTCGGGTAGGTCGCTTGAGGTTCGAGGTAACTCGAATCCCAGAGAAATGATCACCATTGTTTGGGAGCATATCCCAGGCAAGACAGAATCCGGCTTATCGGTCTTCTCCACCGCGCTTTTTTTATTGCTCGTCGCAGTGCCTCCTCCGTCACGTTTCCTGAGAAGTGCTCGACGCCGTCGAGTAGGATAACAGGAACCCGCGCGCCATGGCGCTCCATTAGGTCGGTATCGCCTTCTATAGATATTTTCTTTGTGTCGATGTGTAATTCTAACTGTAGTCGGACAGCCATCTGGTAGACGACATTGCAGAGATGACAATCTTCACGTGACAAGATGAGTATGCGGATAGGGTTGCTCATTGCATTGACGTGTGGAAAATATCATGCAGAGAGGTGCGCTGTCAGGGTAGAAGGTTGCGAGCCCAACCCCTAGTCTATTGACGCGTAGAAACACGTGGTGATAGGATCAGTTATCTTTCTCCCTGATTTTTCAGAATGTTCTGATCAGTCGTGGATGTCGTGTCCCGTCTACGTGTTGACGGAGCTGCTGCGCATCCTATTTCGTGTTAACTCCTCTGCCTAGTGCGTACCTGGCTGTAAGGAGGGAGGTTCTGTCATGAAGCTCACCGGTGCTGAAATCTTCATCGAATGTCTCAAACGGGAAGGCGTCAAAACAATTTTTGCGCTTCCTGGCGGTGTCGTTCTGAAGATTTTCGACATGCTTCATCAGCAGAAAGACATTGAAGTGGTCCTGACACGCCATGAGCAGGGCGCGGGCCATATGGCGGAAGGCTATGCCAAGTCAACCGGAAAGGCCGGAGTCTGTCTTGTGACGTCCGGGCCCGGTATGACGAACGTGATTACAGCATTGGCGGATGCGTACATGGATTCCGTGCCGTTGGTGTGTTTTAGCGGACAAGTTCCCACCAGCTTGATTGGGAACGATGCATTCCAGGAAGCGGATAATGTGGGATTGAGCCGCCCTTGCACCAAGTACAACTTCCTCGTAAAAGATGTCAAGGATCTGGCGGTCACGATCAAAGAAGCCTTCTACATTGCGACAACGGGACGTCCAGGTCCGGTGTTGGTGGATATTCCGAAAGACGTATCCATGGATAAGGCGGAATTTGTCTATCCGAGTTCCATCTCTATCCGTAGCTACAATCCCGTGTATGAAGGGAATAAGTGGCAGATCAAGCAAGCAGCCGAAGCTATGACGAAGGCTAAGAAGCCGGTGCTGTATGTCGGTGGCGGTGTCATCTTCTCTGGTGCGTCGCAAGAGTTGATGGAGTTAGCTGAGCTGACCCATATGCCGGTGGACATGACGTTGATGGGGCTTGGAGCGTTCCCTGGCGAGCATCCCCAGTCCATGGGCATGCTTGGCATGCACGGCACCTATTGGGCGAATATGGCCATGCACTATTCCGATCTTGTTGTCGCCATCGGGGCACGGTTTGACGATCGCGTCACCGGAAAAGTTTCGGAATTTTGTCCGCATGCCAAGGTGATTCATATCGATATCGATCCGACTTCGATTCGCAAAAATGTCAATGTCGATATTCCAATCGTGGGCGATTGCAAGAAGGTGCTCCGTGAGTTGATTCACATTCTTCGTGCCACGGTGAACGGCGATCAACGAGAGTTGCGAAAGCCCTGGTGGGATCAGATTCGCGAGTGGCAACAGGCAAACCCTCTGGCCTATCAACAAGAAGCGGATGGGCCGATCAAGCCGCAGCATGTTATTCAGCGACTGTATGAGCTCACGAAGGATCGGGATCCGATCGTGTCGACCGATGTCGGACAGCACCAGATGTGGGCTGCTCAATATTTTAAGTTGTCGAAACCGAATCGTTGGTTAACCTCAGGGGGACTTGGGACCATGGGGTTTGGTTTCCCTGCTGCCATGGGCGCGCAGGCGGCGTTCCCGGGCCGGCTGGTTCTCTGCATTGCCGGCGACGGCAGCATCCAAATGAATATGCAAGAAATGGCGACGGCGGTGGTGCATAAGTTGCCGGTCAAGATCATTATTCTGAACAACCGATTCCATGGAATGGTCCGGCAATGGCAGGATCTCTTCTATGAAGGGCGGTATGCGTCGAGCTATCTAGAGACCACACCGGACTTTGTCAAGCTGGCGGAAGCGTATGGAGCGGTCGGGCTCAGGGCCAGCAAGCCGTCTGAGGTTGATGTCGTCCTCAACGAGGCGATAGCGGTGAATAAACCGGTCATCGTCGATGTGCCGACGTATCCCTATGAAAACGTCTATCCGATGATTCCTGCAGGCGGCTGTAACCATGAGATGATTTTGGAGGATCCGCCGGCTTTGAAGGGTAAGCAGTCTGGAGCGGGGCAGGCGGCTGCGAAAGATTCGGACACGATTCTGACAGCATAACCACGGTATCGGGAGTCGCGCGGGTATGGAACACATTATTTCGGTCACCGTCGAGAACAAGTTCGGGTCGTTGTCTCGCATCGCCGGCCTGTTCAGCGGACGCGGATTCAACATCGAAAGCCTCTCAGTCGCGCCGACGCTTGACCCCTCTATGTCGCAGATGACCATTGTGACATCCGGAGATGAACGGATCATCGAGCAGATCGTGAAACAGCTCAATAAACTCATCGACGTCATTAAGGTTGTGGATCTGAACGAGAGCGATTTTGTCTCACGGGAGACGGCGCTCATCAAGGTGCATACGAGACCAGAGGATCGTGCAGAAGCGTTGCGCATCGCCGACATCTTTCGCGCCAACGTCATCGACTCTACCCCGACGACCTACACCATCGAGGTGACTGGAGACCCACGAAAGATCGAGGCGATCATTAACTTGCTGCAGCCACTTGGCATTAAAGAACTCACACGTACCGGACGGGTTGCGGTGGCCCGCGAGTTGATTCGGT
>JAKDNQ010000408.1 GCA_030456405.1 Nitrospira sp. | reverse complement strand
TCGCTGTTTCCTGGATCACCAATATTACGGGACTCCCGACGTGCGATTGCAGCCACGCAATCTCCGAAAGATCCACCTCACAGACTGACCATGACCCTAGCTGCGATCAATAGGGCGATTGTGATACTGTTTCTGGCTACCGGAAGCGGCAAGGCAGAAGTCGTCAGCGCGATCCTCGATCCGAAGACCGAGGGACAACGACAGTTCCCGGCATCGTTGGTTAAGCCAGAGGAGGGCCGGCTCATCTGGTTCCTCGATCAGGCCGCAGCTGCCAAGCTTCCGATGCCATAACAGCGGGCGAGCGTATGGGGGCGAGATGATCATAGCCGGAGATATCGGGGGCACGAAAACCCACCTCGCTCTGTTCGACTGGAAGAAGGATCGCGTAGACCCCATCCGGTTAGAGTCATTCCACAGTGCCGATTACACATCGCTCGATGATATGCTCACTGAATTTCTTGCCCCACCGGCTGCTCCCGAGTCCATCGACGATGTGGCAACGGGGGAAAAGAGTCATGCTGCTGAGGTAGAGCAGCGCCCGTCGGAAAAAACGCAGAAAATCGACGCGGCTTGTTTCGGCATCGCCGGCCCTGTCATTCAGAACCGTTGTCATACGACCAATCTACCGTGGGTGGTCGATGGCGCAACCCTGGCGAAACAGTTCGACATACCGTCAGTGAGATTGCTCAACGATCTGGAAGCCATGGCGTACGGCATTCTGCTGCTCAGGCCGGACGAAGTCGAAATTCTCAATGCCGGAACTCCCCCGGCGCAGAATCAGGCGCTTGCCCTGATTGCAGCGGGAACCGGACTTGGAGAGTCGATCCTTTTCTGGAACGGTTCACGCTATCAGCCAATGCCGTCGGAAGGGGGGCATGCGGACTTCGCCCCGAACAACGACGACGAAATTGAATTGCTGCGGCATTTGCGCAGTCACTACTTGCACGTGAGTTACGAACGTGTATTGTCCGGTTCCGGTCTCCACGCCATCTATGATTATGTCCGTGATAGTAAGAAGAATGAACCGACATGGCTTGCAGAGCAAATCAAAGCCGGCGACCCTGCTGCGGTCATTGCAGAAGCTGGGCTCAAAGGGCAGGCAGACATCGCCAAGCAGGCGCTGGACCTGTTCGCCTCTATTTACGGAGCTGAGGCAGGGAATCTTGCTTTGAAGGGTATGACACTCAACGGTGTCTATGTCGGCGGCGGCATAGCCCCGAAACTGCTGGTCAAACTTAAAGACGGGACATTTATGAAGGCCTTTACCAATAAAGGCCGGTACAAACGGTTGATGACCTCGATCCCGGTGAAAATAGTCATGAATCAGAAGACCGCCTTACTTGGCGCCGCCTCCATCGCCGCATCCCTCTCCCATCCCTCTGCATCGTGATGAACAGCCAGGATCTTGATAGCCTGAAGAAAGCCGCGGCGCTCAAAGCGGTCGAATTCGTGCGTGACGGGATGGTCGTGGGCCTTGGGACCGGCTCAACGGCGAAGCACATGGTTATCGCGCTGGGGGAAAAAGTTCGTACAGGCATGAAACTCAGTGGAGTGCCCACGTCGAAGGAAACAGCCGTGCTCGCCAGGCAACAGGGGATCGCGCTCATCGATACCGACCATGCCTGGGTGATCGATGTCGCGATTGATGGGGCAGACCAGGTCGATCCCCACTTTAATCTCATGAAGGGTGGTGGTGGCGCGCTCTTGAAAGAAAAGATTGTTGCGGCTTCGGCCAAGCAGTTTATCGTCATGGTCGACCATACCAAACGAGTCCCGGTACTGGGAGGATCATTCCCCCTTCCAATCGAGGTAATCCCCTTCGGCTGGGGAAATACGGCCAGGGAAATCCAGGCTCTCACGAAGAGTTCTGTGGTGCTCAGGGAACGGAACGGAGCACCATTCACTACGGAAGCAGGTCATGTGATCCTGGACGTTCATCTCCCACGGATCGACAACCCGCGAGAACTCGAGATTGCGTTGAACCTGATTCCTGGGGTAGTTGAGACAGGTCTCTTTGTCGGACGAACAGACTTGCTCATCGTGGGCACTGCGAATGGAGTCGAGACCTACCACGCGACGAGGACATGATCAGCAGACGGGAAATCCTACAGGCTCTCACGACGCATGCCCGACTCCTCTTGGCCCTTCCATTTGCGCCTCTCTTCAGCTCGTGCGTCGGGACCCCCTTCGCACAGACGACGACCGAACCATCGAAAGGTAAGGACATGAACCAGGACTCTTCCCCCGGCACACTCGACCCCTATCGTCTTCCGAGACATGTCGTCCCAATGCGCTACGATCTGCGACTGGAGCCGGACCTGCCTGCCGCAAAATTTTTCGGACAGGAGACCATCACTCTCACGATTCATCGGCCAACCACTGATATTGTTCTCAACGCCATAGAGCTCGACATCGTCTCAGCTCAGATCGAGGGAGGTTCGGGCTCAACGAGGCAGGCCACGATTGCATTAGATGCATCGCTTGAGCGGTGTCATCTCACCTTCACTGAGCTTCTCTCTCCAGGCGCGTGGAGGCTGACCATCGCGTTCCGCGGGACACTCAACGACAAGCTCCGCGGGTTCTATCGTAGCACCTACAAGGACGAACTTGGCGCCACTCACAGCCTAGCCGCAACACAGTTCGAAGCGACCGATGCTCGCCGGGCGTTTCCCTGCTGGGATGAACCGGACTTCAAAGCCGTCTTTGCTACGACACTGGTCATCGATCCCATGCTCACCGCGGTTTCCAATAGTTCGATCGCAACTGAAACGCTGGCTGGTGGGAAGAAGGTCGTCCGTTTCGCGGACACGATCAAGATGTCCACCTACCTGGTCGCCTTCATCGTGGGCCGGATCGAACCGACCGAACCCGTGATGATCGGCCGGACCCCGCTCCGCCTGT
>JAKDNQ010000407.1 GCA_030456405.1 Nitrospira sp. | reverse complement strand
GTTTCTGTGCCAGAAGTGCCTGACTTCCGATGAATTCACCTTTCTGGAAGCTGACGGTCCAGTCCGCATTGGCTTCAAGCGGCGTCATGTCTTCGTCCATGTCGTTGCCATAAAGCAGATAGCCCATCTCTAACCGGAGTAGATCCCTCGCGCCGAGCCCGGCCGGTTTAAGTCCCAGGGCTCGTCCCTTGTCGATAAGCAGATCCCAGAGGCGTCCGACCTTATCCGCGTCGATGTAAATCTCATAACCCAGTTCACCGGTATAGCCAGTTCTTGCCAGCAAGCAGGGAAGATCGCCGATCGTGGCTTCACAGGTGTGATGGAGTTTGAGTCCTTCAAGCGCTTTCGCGCCAAGACTCATGAGCAGCTCGCGCGACTGTGGACCTTGAACAGCCACCTGGGACAATTCGACTGACCGGTCTTCAAGATGAACCCCCTTGCCCTGGGTAGGCTGGGATTGCAGCCACGACAGGATCTTCTCACGGTTCGACGCATTCACGCACAAGAGGAACTCGTCCGGGGAAAGCCGATAGACAAACACGTCGTCTTTGATGCCGCCGGTTTCATTACAGATCATGGAGTACTGGGCTTGAGAAACGGCGAGTTTGCCGACGTCGTTGGTCGTGACGTGTTGGAGGAATGAGACGGCGCCGGTTCCGGCGATTCGCATCCTTCCCATATGGCTCACGTCGAAGAGCCCGACATGGGAACGGACAGTATGGTATTCGTCTACCACACCGCTGTACTGGATAGGCATCTCCCATCCAGCGAAATCGACAAGTTTAGCGCAACTTGCACGATGTTGCTGGATGAGAGGAGTCTGTCGCATCATGATCGGGCTGACAGACGCGTCGGCTCAATCATCGGACACCCAGCAACTCAACATCGAAAATCAAGGTGGCATTTGGTGGAATGACGCCACCGGCGCCCTGTGCGCCATAGCCGAGCTTTGAAGGAATGGTCAACTTTCGCTTCCCGCCAATTTTCATACCTTTCACGCCCTCATCCCATCCCTTGATGACTCGCCCAGCACCCAGTGGAAATGAGAAAGGCTGGCCTCGGTCTACGGAGCTGTCGAATTTCTTTCCATTCTCTAGCCAGCCTGTGTAATGCACGCTGACAGTCTGCCCCGTCTCTGCCGTCGCTCCGGTCCCGATCGTGAGATCGACATACTGCAATCCCGATGACGTCGTGACTTCATTGCCTTCACTACCCGATTTTTGAAACGGCATGACGGTTCCTTTCCTAAGAGTGAGTCACTCAACCACAAATACCGATTACAAGAAGTTCATGATAATTCATAGAAGTACCCTGCCGACATCAGAGCCGGCAATCCTGTTTAAACTCCGTGGCATCACATATGTTACGTGCGGGAATCAGGCTTGGAGAAAATGACCACACTCGCTGTGTAACCATGAAGAAAATTCCGCCCTCCGACGGGGCCAAGCTCGCCTTGCGCGAAGAATCCCGCTGTTGGGATGGGGCCAAGCCGTTGTTGTACCGCTCCGCTGTCGTGATGGGGCTGGTCGAAGAGCCCCTCTCCACGCCCGCAACAGCTGAACAAGAGAGCCCCAAGAGGGGGACTATTGTGCCTGGTGCGATCCGCAGCTAGGAGCACGTGAAGATCGTCGCTTGCAGACTTCGCATCGCGAAGATGGAATTGCACGGTTTGGCCTTCCTGAACGACGTCTCCGATCGCAACGGCTCCGGCCTGCTGATCCGCTCCGATGAGGTTCCGAACGAGGAAGTCGCCTCGGTCGAAATGACTCCCATGCTCATCGATGACGATGCCTAGATGTAACGCGCGGTGGGCATTGCGGCCTTGTGGTCCTCCCATCGATTCGAAGACGTCCTGGAGCCGTTTCAGGGCCGAGACGCCACCCAGTTCATAGATGAGATTTTGTTCTGCTCTTGTCACGACAAACCGTTCACCGACTGGACGGCAACCTTGTGAGGTGACGGTTCGCACGGCGATTGCCCCAGTGAGTTGCACCCCAATCACGCCCCCGTCGAAGACGTGACCGTTGAGGAATAGCCTATTTTCTCCTGATTCCTGGCCTCCTCCGACAAGGCCACCGACGACTTTCCCGTTGGGGTACCGATCGGTCATGAGGGATAGAACTTCCTGCATTGGCGTCGAAAATGGATCGGCAAAGAGGAGAAAGGTCGAATCTTCAAGTCCAGGCTCCGGCCATCCGGGCATGTGGATTTGATCCTGAAGCTGAGAGACGGAGAGCTGCAAAGGGGTCAGTTTGACATCGGGTAGGCATGCCGCCAAGACCGTCATGGCGGCTGCGGTTTCGATCTCTTCGGCCCCGGCGATGACACCTTCACCGGAACAGCCCAGACACGCTTTCGCTTGCAGCTCTCTCTGCAGCATGTCAGAAATCATGGAAGCGTTGGCCGCATGGTGGGCGGAAAAGAAGACAAGGACTAGATCGAGGGGAGCCGAGCCGAGCTGTATGGTGACGGCATCCACAAGATCGCGAACGGCAGCTTCTGTATCAGTCTTGCGCGAGAGTGCGGTCGCGAATTGAAGCGTGGCGGGAGTCGTGATCTCTGTGGAATGAGTGGTCATGGTAGAACGTGCGACGCGTCGGTTGCTAATGCGTTAGACTCCTGGATTCATCCGTTCCGGGCGGTCCTTCGCCAGCTTCTTATAGTAGCGCCACAAGTAGGAATGGTAGTCATCGAGTTGCGCCAGGAGATAGTGCAGTTCCGCGGGATCTTGTGTCTCCACGGCATGGGCCATGCGGGTTTGCAAAAACTCAGCGAACGCATTGGTTTTCCCTAGCGCGGTGATCAGATTCAAGCTACCGCCGAGTTGGTACTCGTTCATGCTCGTTCTCCAGCTGCGAGAGAGTCGCGAAAGGATAGCGAGGTATGAGAGAGAAATGCAAGTGAGG
>JAKDNQ010000016.1 GCA_030456405.1 Nitrospira sp. | reverse complement strand
CGATCGATCCTGATAGACCGCTACAGCTTGGCGCAAGACAGCGAGAAGAGCCTCTGCCGTATCCTCTTCAACGTGAAACCCAGTTGCCTGCCCAGCCTGTCGAGCCTTTGGGGTCAGAGGCAGGACCGTATCTGCTAGCCCACCAGTTTTCCTCACGATGGGAACTGTTCCATAACGGAGACTGTAGAGCTGGCTCAGACCACATGGTTCATACCTCGACGGCATCACAAACATGTCAGCTCCGCCTTCGATACGATGGGCGAGTCCTTCGTCGAAACCGATACGAAGCCCCATGCGATGTGGATAGCGTGCCCGAAGCACCTGAAACTTGGCTTCAAGTTCCGGCTCGCCGGTTCCCAGCATCACGAGCTGCAGATCCATCGTCATCAGTTGCGGGATAATGGCCGCTACAAGATCTAAGCCCTTCTGCGAGGTCAACCGTGCTATGACGCCAAGAAGCGGAACCGATATTTCCGGCAACTGAAACTCCCGTTGAAGCGCCTGCTTGCACTTCAGTTTCCCTGAACGGTCGACCACAGAGTACTGGACTGGCAAATAGGAATCGGTTTCCGGATTCCATCGCTCGATATCAATACCGTTCAGAATGCCCAGGAGTCGATCCACACGGTCGCGTAGCACGCCCTCAAGTCCAAAACCGAATTCAGGCGTGAGAATTTCTCGCGCATAGGTGGGACTGACCGTCGTGACATAATCGGCAAACACAATTCCCCCTTTGAGCAGATTTACCAAGCCATAATACTCAAGACCCGCCGGAGTAAATAGCGACGGGAGCAGACCCAATTTCTCGAATTGCTCTCCGGGAAAGAGACCTTGATATCCCACATTGTGCAACGTCAGTACGGTGCTCGCTCCCTGTACCTCCCTCCGATCTCGATCGACGGTATTGAGATAGACCGCACACAACGCTGTTTGCCAATCATGCAGATGGAGGATATCGGTCTTCCATCGGCACGCGGTTTGGAGGTACGCCATCACTTCGATCGTAGCGCGGCAGAAGAAGGTAAACCGGTCGAGATTATCAGGATAATCGATCCCGCGATTTTGATACAGCCCAGGCCGGTTGAAGAAAACATCGTGCCTAATCGTCCACACCCGCATCCGGCAATCATCTCCGCCAACGGGAACGACATCCTCTTCAACCAGCGTATCGACAGGCCCATGAGGTGTCGGTACCTCTAGCCGACAAACGGGACGAAAGGGTCGGCCTGACTCGCTGAGACACCGGTAGCGTGGGAGTAGAAGAATGACATCGTGGCCGAGCTTCGCCAACTCAAGAGGCAGCGCACCAGCGACGTCGGCAAGCCCACCAGTCTTGGCGTAGGGGACTGCCTCGGAAGAAACCATGAGCAGATTCAGAGGATGGTGGGTCACAGAAGGCCTACGGAACACATCACATCATGGAGCGGCCGGCGCTTCAAACCTTGAACGAAACTTCTCTTCGTGCTGCCAACTGCGCCCCAGTTCATGAAGTTTCTCCGGGGTCAGTTTTTCACGATAGACTAATCGTTCTTCGAAAAATACTACCAGCCATCCGCGATCTGGGTAAGCCAGAAACAATGCATCACCGGCCTCAATACGGACCTCCCATCCTCGCGGGGGTTCCCCAATAGCTAACCTCGACCGCGGAATCAGTTCGTCGTCTTTCATGCCGAAGAACTGCATGAACTCAGTATGCTGATATGTCGGAAGGCCCCATCCCCCGACGAATGCGCGGGGCGTCAGCCGATGAAGCAACAACTCGTTGGCCCGCACGTGGTGTTCCTGCTCTTCTAGAGAAGGCATCCCGCTGCAGCCAAGAACAGACCCGATCGCCACCACAGCCAACACACAGGCCCATCCAGTGCGCCTCAAAAAATGAAGACCCCCGACCCACTGAGTTGTCCATCGTATCGATTCAAGCTGGCCCAAGATCATTCTCACAACAGGCGTCGGCTCCTCGACTCAACAGGTTTCACAGGCTGACACACGTCGCACTGACAGAGGCGTCGAAGAAGGGAATAGGAATAAATACCGGTGTCATGGCCATCGCTCCAACTGAATTGCAACGCATACCGTCCGACCGGCTGCACATCCTGCAACATGATCAACAAAGGCACATCGTCCGGTTGCAGACGCCGGGCGCCAGACCACTCGTCTACACAGGCTGCGCAGGGACATTGTTGGCGGAGATACCTCACAGGATAGACAGCCTTGTGCGCATCATTCCATTCAATGCCCAACACACCCTTCTCAATCCAGGCCATATCTTTTGGTTCACATACCGACTCTGTCATGCTCAAGAATTCCTTTCAACCGCAGGCGTCATGGTCAGACTCATGACGGATACGACAGAAAATTCACCGGGGGCAACTGTCTACCTGCCACAACCGTGACATACCGTTCAATCGCATTTTCCACTTCATGTCGAACTTGCCCAGCCGCCTTGAGACGATCGACCATCGTGGGCGAAAGCCTCAACGCCTGCTGAAGAAATGCGAGACTCCCCCGCGAAAGCGGCAAACAGCGGAACGCCTGACGCGCAGCACAGGCTTCGCACACCAAGCCTCCAGAGAAAGGCGAGAACTGCGGCTCTCCCATCAACCGGCCTTTACCGCAGGCAACACAGTGTTCCGTTTGAGGGCGAAACCCGATAAGGCCGAGTAGCCGAATCTGAAATAACAGCGCCGTCAACGCTGGATCCTGGCTCGTCACTAACGTGCGCAAGCCCAGTTCGAGCGTCTCGAAAAGCTGCGGGTCCGGGTCGCCGTCCGGCGTGACCGCGCCCACTACATTGACCATCCGTGCAGCGGCAGTCATCAGCGCTAAGTCTTCGCGAAACGGCATGAACGGCTCCACAAGATCGACTTGAGAGACTCGATAGAGCGAATCGCCAGACTTTTCAAATAGGTTCAGATGGCAGATCATGAGCGGTTCGAGCGACGCGCCAAGGCGGCTTTTCATCCGACGAGCCCCCCTCGCCACTGCACGAACCTTTCCTCTTTCCTTGGTATAGAAGGTCACGATCCGATCCGCATCGCCCCACTTTCGGCTGTTCAGGGTAATGGCAATCGTTTTGATCAGCGGCATGAGGGAGATCCGTGAGTCATCAATCTGGACATGTGAGAGATCCTCGAAGAAGGGAGCTCGGCAGTTCGACGCTTCACGCTTTATGGCTCCTGCTAGCGAAGGTAGTCCATGAACACCGTGGCCAAGGAGAGATAAATCGTAATGCCCGTGATGTCGTTAGCCGTCGTCACAAAGGGGCCGGCTGCAACGGCAGGATCCACCTTCATTCGCTTCAGCATGATGGGCATAAACGTCGCCATACTGGTCGAAACTATGAACGCGATAATCAACGACAGGCCCACAACCATGCCTAGAAACCCTTGATGCCAAATCCATCCGACGAGCGTGAGAATCACACCGCAGGCAAGCCCCATCAAGAGTCCGACTTTGATTTCCCGAAAAAATACGGCGCGCACATCCGTCAGCTCAATCAGCCCTGTCGCCAACCCTCGAATAATGAGGGTCGAAGACTGGAGGCCCACATTGCCACCCATCGCAGCGATGACCGGGATAAAACTGACGATGGCCACGACTTCCTGAAGCGTATACCTGAACTCCCACAGGATCGCGCCGGATAATAAGCTGCCGACAAGATTTGTAAAGAGCCACGGCAATCGGTGCTTTGCCGATGCCACACTGGAAGATTTCGAGGTCGAGTCCTCTTCGATCGCGCCAGCCATCTTGAGCATATCTTCGGTCGCTTCTTCTCGAATCACGTCCACGACATCGTCAACCGTGATAATACCGACTAATCTGTTATCGTTATCGATGACAGGGATCGCGAGCAGGTTGTACGTCGCCACTTGGCGGGCGACTTCTTCCTGGTCCATATCGACTGTGACACTGATGACGTCGCGCGTGACGATGTTTTTTAATGGTGTCGTGGGAGGGACCGTCAGGAGCCGCCGCAGAGAGAGCACTCCAACCAAGCGCTCATCCTTGTCGGTCACATAAATATAGAACACCATTTCCGCGTCCGTCGCCAGTTGGAGACGTTGAATGGCCTCTTGCGCCATCGCGTCTTCCGAGAGCGCTAAAAATTCCGTCGTCATGATGCCGCCGGCCGTATCCTTCGGATACTTCAAGAGGTCGGCAACTTCCGTTGAGTCCTCTTCCCGCATCAGCGAGAGAATCTCTTTAGCCCGTTCTTCCGGCAGGACCCCAAGGAGGTAGGCCACGTCGTCGGGGCCGAGGTCCTTGATCAACCAGGCGATATCCGAGTGCAGCAGGTCTGCGAGGACCTGATTGATACTGTCGCTGTCGAGCTCGCTGAGCACCTGTCCTCGCTTCGACTCGCCTCGCACCAACTCGAACACTTCCCGCTTTTCTTTGGGGGACGACAGATGCATAATGACTCGCGCCACGTCGGCCTGATGCATCCGGCCCAGCATCTTCGCAAGATTGGTGATGGCGCCTCGGTGCAACAGTCGCTGCACCGACAACAGCACGATGTCGGATTTGGTCCGGCCTCGATCGGCCTGGTCGCGCAGCGCGTCACGGAGGAGGTTTTTCTCCCCTGAGCGAGAGCGAGGATCCACCGGATTCAATTCTGCCATAGGTTCCGTCGGCTGCATCACAATCCCGTTAGTAACCTAACTCCATGAGGGCACGCTCATCTTCTCGCCACGACTCCCGCACTTTCACCCACAACTGTAGAAACACCTTCATTCCGAAGATGTGTTCCATATCGCGTCGCGCATCCATCCCCACCGCTTTGAGTCTCTCTCCGTGCTTTCCGATCACGATCGCCTTATGAGACTCTCGCTCGACCAGCACCGTCGCGCTGATCCGAGCCAGCTTCCCCTCCTCGACGAATTCGTCGATTTCTACGGCAACCGAGTACGGGACTTCTTCATAGGTTTGGAGCAAAATCTTTTCGCGAATCATTTCAGCTGCCAAGGTTCGCATAGACTGATCGGTGACCGTGTCTGCATCATACGCCGCATCCCCTTCCGAAAGATGGGCCACAGTCACGGACAATAATCGATCGACGTTATCGCCGGTTTCAGCGGAAACCGGCACCACGTCCGTCCAGTCGAATAATCTTGCATAGGTTTCCATCACCGGCAGCAACTTGAGCTTATTAACCAGATCCACCTTGTTCAATACGAGAATGACCGTGCGTGGACGCTTCCTGACCGCACCTTTTACATGATCGAGGACCAGGAGATCGCCGGGGCCAGGCGAACTCGTCGTATCCATCAGCACGTACACGATATCCGCCTCTTCCAACACCTCGACCGTGGTGCGGACCATGCGGCGATTGAGCAGATGTTGCGGTTTGTGCAATCCCGGCGTATCGAGCAAGGCAATCTGCGCGCCCGGCACATGCACAATCCCCAAAATTCTGGTCCTCGTCGTTTGCGGCTTGTCCGAGACAATGGCAATCTTCTGTTCAAGCAATCGATTAAGCAACGTCGATTTCCCAACATTCGGTCGCCCAATGATCGCGACTGTGCCAAACTTCATGGCGCTACGGGCGTGGCCGCTCCTGTGATGGTGGCGGAACCAGTTGATAGACCGTTTCACCTTTGCGCACATACCCAAGCTGCTCTCTCGCCAGCTGTTCAATTTTCGCGGGATCGTGTTCCAGACGATCGATATCCCCTCGAAGCGTGCGGGTTGTCCGTTGTAATTCCTGAAGATCCCTATCCAGCTGTTGGGCGTGCTCACGCATGGAGAAATAGCGCGGGAGACCCATGTCGCCAAAGACCAGCACGGTTAACAGCAGCAGACACACAGCGACTCCAATATAGTGCACGACCGTCACCATACGGCGCTGCCAATCGAGCCACTGCCGTCCTCGATTCCGTTTGATCATCGCGACTCGCTTGTCATCAGTATCGAACCGGCACGGCCTCACGACCCCGATAGACTGCATTCGTACCCAACTCTTCCTCGATACGGAGCAACTGATTGTACTTCGCCACACGATCCGTTCGAGACAGCGACCCGGTCTTGATGAGCCCGCTATTGGTCGCGACCGCCACATCCGCAATCGTCGTATCCTCTGTCTCCCCGGATCGATGCGAGATGATCGCCGTATAGCCGAACCGTTTTGCCAGCTCTATCGCTTCCAGCGTTTCCGTCAACGTGCCGATCTGGTTGAGCTTAATCAAAATAGAATTCGCGATCCCTTCCTTGATCCCCTTGGCAAAGATTTCCACATTGGTCACAAAGATATCGTCACCGACCAACTGGACCCGCTTGCCCAACTGCTCCGTCATCATCTTCCAGCCCTTCCAATCCAGCTCGCTTAACCCATCCTCGATAGAGAGAATTGGGTATCGATCCACAAGCTTCCCATAGTACTGGATCATCTCCTCGGAAGAACGCTCAGGATTCTTTTCGGCTTCCAGAAAATACCGACCCTTCTCATACAGTTCGCTGGCTGCGCAATCCAAAGCAAGGCCCATATCACGCCCCGGTTTGTAGCCGGCATCCTCAATGGCCTGCATAATCAGGCTGAGCGCCTCTTCGTTCGATTGGAGGTCCGGCGCAAACCCGCCTTCGTCTCCGACCGCCGTGTTCAGCCCTTTTTTCTTCAACTGCGATTTGAGTGTATGAAATACCTCTGTCGCCATCCGAAACCCTTCGCTGAAACTGTCCGCGCCCACCGGCATGATCATGAACTCTTGCAAGTCCAACCGATTGTCGGCATGGGCCCCGCCGTTGATGATGTTCATGAGCGGCACCGGCAGCACCCGCGCATTCGTCCCACCAAGATATCGATAGAGTGGCTGGCCTGTTTCCGTCGCCGCGGCCTTTGCCACGGCCAGCGACACACCGAGAATGGCATTGGCGCCGAGCTTGCCTTTCGTTTTCGTGCCATCCAGATCGATCATGGCCTGGTCGATGCCGACTTGGTCGAACGCGTCTTTCCCTAATAGCTCCGGCGCGATCAATTTGCTGATATTGGTCACGGCCTTCGAGACGCCTTTTCCCATCCAGCGCTTCTTATCCCCATCACGCAGTTCAATCGCTTCCTTCTCGCCGGTCGAGGCCCCTGACGGCACCGCCGCCCGGCCACGCGCTCCGCTCTCCAGTGTGACCTCTGCCTCGACCGTCGGATTCCCCCGCGAATCCAAAATCTGCCGACCCTTCACATTTGTGATTCCACTCATGCTCGTTTTCCCCTCCGCAATCGAGTCCTGTTAGAACACCAAGACATGATCAACCAGATATCGTGAGTTCTGTTCAACCAATACCATTTCAGCGACAAACTCGCCTTGCTGCTTCGTGAACCATTGCTTCCACACTATTCCGACGGATTCGGGCCGCCGGAATATGGCGACACACTCCCTTTTTGAGAAAAATCCCTTTTCAGCTTGGTATTGCCGACACACCCTCTCTAAATATTCCTTCGTGACAAGAGACTTCAATCTTTCCGTAAAATCTCTCACATGCCGCTTATGATCGATGTCGGTCGATGCCTCCATCAGATTGTCCATGATCGGACCAACAACCTTGAGGATTTCTTCATCCGATTTGTGTATGAGCTCCATGGAATACAGATGCCTGACTGGGTTGTTTACCACTACGCGCGTTTCAACAGAGGTCTTTCAATTCTCCAGCTCTCTCTTTAGGGGAGTGGTCTAGGCTGCCCTTTACTGCGCGCATCGAACGAGCACATTCCTATCGTGCGCGTTCTGCGAGCAGGAAGGGCACCTGGCCGCTCCCTTCTTCATCTTTCTGAGGCCGCGCGTTGCGCGAGCAACGAAGGCGCCCTCGCCTCACCCCGCCAACTTCTTTTTCAGCAACTCGCTCACCTTCCCCGGATTCGCCTTGCCACCACTCGCCTTCATCACCTGCCCAACTAGGAAACCCAGCACCTGCTGTTTACCTTCTTTGAACTGCGCCACCTGCGTCGGATTCTTCGCAAGCACGTCATCGATGATTGTGTCGAGCGCCCCTTCATCGGATATTTGAACGAGCCCCTTCTCTTGAACGATCTGTCCAGGAGTCTTCCCACTCCTATAGACTTCGGGAAAGATCTCACGAGCGACTTTCAAACTGATCGTTCCATGCTCGACCAGCTGAAGAAGGCTGACAAGCCGCTCAGGCGAGATCGGCGAGACGCTCGCGTCGACCCCTGAGTGATTCAGCTCCCTGGTGAGCTCACCCATCACCCAATTGCTTATCGTCTTGGGCTGGTTGTGCAACGTCATGCAGGCTTCGAAGTAGTCGGCCACCGCCTTCGACGACGTCAACACACCGGCATCGTACTCAGACAACCCATACTCGCTGACGAATCGCTGCATTCTCGCTGCCGGCAATTCAGGTACCGTACTACGACATCCCTCGATCCATTCCTGTTCGAGTTTGAGCGGCACCAAATCAGGATCGGGAAAGTAGCGATAATCGTGCGCCTCCTCTTTCGAGCGCATCACCACCGTCTCACCGCGTCCGAGGTCCCAGAGCCTCGTCTCCTGACTGATTGTGCCGCCCTCGTTCAACAACTTCGTCTGGCGCTTGATCTCGTATTCGATGGCATCCTTGACGAACTTGAACGAATTGATGTTTTTGAGCTCAACCTTGGTTCCAAATTCTTTCTGCCCCAATGGACGGAGCGAAAGATTCGGCTCGCAGCGGAAACTCCCTTCATCCATATTCCCGTCACAGACTTCGAGATACATCAGCACATCACGGAGGCCCTTCACATAGGCCACAACTTCGTCGGACGACCGCAAGTCCGGCTCCGTCACGATTTCCAGCAGCGGGGTTCCCGCGCGATTCAAATCGACGCGACTCCCGTTGGTACCGGCGACGTGCACACTCTTTCCTGCATCTTCTTCCAGATGAGCGCGACGGATACGGACGCGCCGTGCGCCTTCAGCCGTTGCAATCTCAATCCAGCCATGCTCACAGATCGGCGCTTCGTATTGCGAAATCTGGTAGCCCTTGGGCAGATCAGGATAAAAGTAGTTCTTGCGTGCAAAAAGATTGCTCGCCGCAATCGTGCAATTCAGCGCCAGCCCCGCGCGCACAGCCATCTCCACCGCCGCCTGGTTGAGCACCGGCAACGAACCGGGGAGCCCTAAGCACAGCGGGCAGGTCTGGCTATTGGCCGTGAGCCCGAACACGGTCCCGCAGCCGCAAAACAGCTTGGACTTCGTCCGCAGCTGCGCGTGCACTTCCACGCCGATGACGACTTCGTACGTCATCGCTTAACTGCGATCTTCTTCACGCAACCGGTCACGCTCGCGTCGCATCGCCTCACGACCGGCGTCAAACGCTTCGCGCAAGACCGCCTTCTTCGAATCCACAAATTCCTTCCCCTCTTCCACAACTTCTTCCACTGTTTCACCAGCGAGACCTGCCAGGTCCCGCAAATTGCCTTCTGCGCGACGGGCATACCCGCGTAGCTGATCACGCGACTCTTGTCCAGCCCGTGGAGCCAGCAATAATGCCGCCACGGTACCTAACGCCGCGCCGCTCAAGAATGCGAGCAAGACTCCTGCTGATGAGGAACCACGATCATCCGCCATTGTGATGCCCTCCTTCTTTTTGAAGCCGCTCCTTCATGACGTGGGTTGCGGCTTTCAATCCAGCGACCACGCTCGCCACATTGGACAACATCGATCCACTCGATCCTCGAACAACATTATGGACTTGTTGCACCGATTCCCCCACTTCCCCGACCGCATGCAAGAGGACCGCAGCATGTTCAACCCCTCCTCGGGCTTGTTTCGTCAGTTCGTTCACATGCTGGCTCGCCGCCCTGATTTCGCCGAGTAGCGGCGGCAGATCCTGGTTCATCTTAGCGAGAAGCTGTTCGGACTCCCCCACCGTCTTGCGAACTTGAATCATCACGGGCACGAGAAAGCCTACCAACACCACAAATGCGACAGCCACAAGAATCGCAGCTATTTCGACGATTGTCATAACGCCTCCGAATTCTTTGGCCCCTTACTCCTCACCCTTCACCCCTTACCGTATCACTGGCCTTTTCGCTCGCCATTGTGTATTCTGCTCGTAGGCATAGGCCGCGCGCAAGAGTGTCTCCTCTTCAAAGGGGCGGCCGATCAACTGCAACCCGATCGGCAGTCCGCCCCGACTGAATCCACAAGGCAGTGAAATCGCCGGCACACCGGCGAGGTTCGCGGAAATGGTAAAAATGTCCGACAGGTACATCTGGAGCGGGTCGTCGCCCTTCGCTCCAAACTTGAACGCCGGCGTGGGCGTCACAGGTGTGACGATGAGATCGACATCCTGAAACGCCGTTTCGAAGTCTTGGCGAATTAAGGTTCGCACCGCCTGCGCCTTGCCATAATAGGCATCGTAATACCCAGCACTGAGGACGTAAGTCCCCAGCATGATCCGGCGCTTCACTTCGGGTCCGAACCCTTCCTGCCGCGTTTTCATATAGAGATTGAGCAGATCCTTGGTCTCTTTGGCACGCAGTCCGAACTTGACCCCATCATACCGGGCCAGATTCGAACTAGCTTCGGCCGTGGCAATCACATAGTAGATGGCGACCGCCGCGTCTGTCCGCGGCAACTGAATCTCCTTGATCTCCCCACCGAGCACTTTCAGTTCCTGAATCGCCGCCCGCACAGCCTGCTCGACTTCTGCATCAAGTCCCTCTGCAAAAAACTCGACCGGCACACCGATTTTCAGTTTTTTGAGATCTTTCTTCTTGAGCGCTCTCAAATAGTTCGGCACCGGAATATCGGCTGACGTCGAATCCAACGGATCGTGTCCGGCGATGACGCCAAGGAGAAACGCGGCATCCCTCACATCTTTTGTAATCGGCCCGATTTGATCGAGCGAAGAAGCAAAGGCGATCAACCCGTACCGAGAAACCCGCCCATAGGTCGGCTTGAGGCCCACCACTCCACAGAACGCCGCAGGCTGACGGATCGACCCGCCGGTATCGGACCCCAGCGCCGCGGCACATTCGTCGGCTGCGACAGCCGCGGCGGATCCCCCACTGGATCCACCCGGCACACACTCCAGATTCCAGGGATTACGGCTGGGGCCAACAGCGGAATTCTCGGTCGAGGAGCCCATCGCAAATTCATCGAGGTTTGTCTTCCCGAGCAGCACGTATCCTTGCGCGCGCAGCTTGGCAATCACGGTTGCATCGTACGGCGGAACAAAGTTCCCAAGCATACGGGACGCGCAGGTGGTAAGAACCCCCTCGGTACACATATTGTCTTTGACCGCGACCGGCATACCCATCATGGGTAAAGTCTTACGCCACCCCTTTAACGAAGCATCGAGCGCGCCGGCCTGCTTCACAGCTGCATCCTTGGTCTGCGTGATATAGGCCTTCACCTTGGGCTCTACCTGCCCGATCCGTAATCCATAGGCGCGCACGATCTCTGTGGCCGTCACTTCACCGGCAGTAAACTTCTCCTGAAGTTCGTAGAGCGAGAGCCGATGGATCGACATCAGCGTTTCATCTTCCCGGTCACAATCCGGTTCTTCTCGTTGACTTGGATAATCTTGGGAGCATGCCGCTTGATTTCCTCGTCTGAGTAATACTCGTAACAGAAGATGATAATCTGATCGCGGACCGCGCCTTTCCTCGCCGTCGGCCCATTGAGGATGATCTCGCCCGCGCCCCGCTTGCCCGCCACGGCATAGGTCATGAAACGCTCGCCGTTATTCAGATTAGAGCAGACGATCGCCTCATAGGGCAAAATCCCCGCTGCATCCATCAAGTCTTCGTCGATCGTCAGACTCCCTTCGTAGTCGAGACAAGACTCCGTCACCGTGGCCCGATGAATTTTCGACCGCAACATTTGCCTAAACATTCAGACCTCGCTTAAAGGGGTTGTCGATCTTCAATAATTTTTGGCACGACAAAAAACCCGTCGATCGACTCCGGCGCATTGGCCACCGCCTGCTCGACCGACAGAGACGGCCGCACCATGTCGGGACGAAACACATTGACCTGTCCCAGCACCGTCGCTGTCGGTTGAACGCCTGTCGTATCATGTCGCTTCAACGTTTCCACATGCGTGAGAATCTGGCTTAACTGTTTCGCAAACGCCGCCTGCTCACCCTCCGTCAACTCCAGCCGAGCCAACTTCGCAACCTTCGCAACGTCCTGTTTCGTGATTTCCATGTTCTCTTTCCCGTCAATCTTCAAGGATGTTCAAAATGGTCTTCCAGCAAGGCCGCAGGCGAGTTGAAACCGGAGGCGTGACATTCCCACCAGCCCAACCCCGAGCTGTCGGAACAGCTCTTTTCCCAGGTGGGATACGTTAAGGATTTCGACGAGCTGAGAACGCCGCTGGAAGCCATTTTCAACATCCTATTTATTCTACCGTCACGCTTTTGGCTAGGTTCCGTGGCTGATCCACATCCGCGCCGCGCAGCACGGCGATATGATATCCCAGAAGCTGCAATGGAATCGTAAACAAAATCGGCGAGAGCAGTGGATGGGTGTCGGGAATCGTGAACACCGCATCGGCAATCTTTCCCAACTCCCGCTCGCCTTCCGCCACGAACGCGATGACCGGCGCACGCCGAGCTTTCACTTCCATGAGATTGCTCACGGTCTTTTCATACAACCTGTCCTTGGGCGCCAACACGACGACCGGCATATCCTTATCGATGAGCGCGATCGGGCCATGCTTCATCTCTCCTGCGGCATAGCCTTCGGCATGAATATAAGACACTTCTTTCAGCTTCAATGCGCCTTCGAGCGCGATGGGGTAATTGATACCGCGACCGAGGAACAAGAAGTTCCGCTTCTTATAATACCGTTTGGCAATCGCAATAATCTCCGCCTCGCGACCGAGCACTTGTTCGACCAACACCGGAAGCCGGACTAGGCGATCCAGCCAGGCCTTGCCATCTGCAACAGACAAGGTTCCGCGCACCCGGCCCAAATGCAATGCCAGCATGTAGAGCGCCGTCAGCTGAGCCGTGAAGGCTTTGGTCGAAGCGACGCCGATTTCAGGCCCGCAATGCGTGTAGAGCACGCCGTCGGATTCGCGGGCCAGGGTACTGCCCACCACGTTCACGACCGAGACGACACGCGCCCCTTTTCTCTTCGCTTCACGCGCGGCGGCCAGCGTGTCCGCTGTCTCGCCGGACTGCGAGATCGTGATAAAAAGATCGTCTTTCCCGACCAACGGATCGCGGTAACGGAATTCGCTGGCGATATCGACCTGCACCGGTGTACGGACCATCTCCTCCAGCAGGTACTTCCCCACCAACCCCGAGTGCCACGAGGTGCCACAGGCCACGATCCAGATCCGTCCGACGGCGGCAAACTCTTTCGGCGTCAATCCGATATCCGGCAGATCCGCCTCGCCGGTCTCGTAGGAATAGCGCCCGCGCATCGTGTCGAGAATCGTCTGCGGCTGTTCGTGAATCTCCTTCAGCATGAAGTGCGGGAATCCGCTCTTTTCCGCCGCAGAGGCATCCCAGGTGATCTTCGTGAGTTTTCGTTTCACAGACCGGCCCTCGGTATCCGTGAAATGGATGTCGGTTGCAGTCATAACCGCCATATCGCCCTCTTCGAGGTAGGTCACATCACGGGTATGGGAGAGCATGGCCATGACGTCGGACGCGACGAAGGACGCCTTGGCGGTTGTGCCCACGACCAACGGACATCCGGAACGGGCCGCAACCATCGTCCCCGGTTCCCGCTCCGAAATGACGGCAAGCGCATAACTCCCTCGCACATCCTTCGTGGCGGCTCGCACCGCCTCAGCCAGCTTCATGCCTTGTTCGAGATATTTATCGATCAGATGCGCCACGACTTCCGTGTCCGTTTCCGAATGAAATGCGTAGCCTTCGTTCTCTAATTGCTGTTTCAGAGGCTGATAATTTTCAATGATGCCGTTGTGCACGAGCACGCAGCCTTTCGAGCGATGCGGGTGGGCGTTTTGCTCCGAGGGCTTCCCGTGCGTCGCCCATCGCGTATGGCCGATCCCCACCATGCCCGTCAGTTCGTTCTCCTTGAGCGATCTCTGAAGATTGGCCAGCTTGCCGACCGTGCGCCGAATTTCAATCTTCTCACCTTGCAACACCGCGACACCGGCTGAGTCGTAGCCTCGATACTCCAGCTTGGCCAGCCCATCGATCAAAATTGGCACCGCCTGCTCATGGCCCACATATCCGACAATTCCACACATACTTAACCTCTGCTGCGTTTCTTCGTTTGTCCACCCTTTGAAGCCGGCGGTCGTTTCTTCCTGCGGCGTGAGGCGTCAGGCGTCAGGCGAGTGGACTTCGTTTCACGCTTCACGTCGGCTTGCAGCGCCCGCCGGCGCGCCGCCCATCCTGCACGATTCACTTGAGGCACCCGCCCAATCACCAAGGCATCCGCCGGCACATCCTTCGTGACCGTGGTGCCGGCTGCGATGACGGCTCCCGCCCCCACCGTCACCGGCGCAATCAACTGCGTGTCGCTGCCTAGAAAAACTCCATCCCCAATGATCGTCTGAAACTTTCGGACACCATCGTAGTTACAGGTAATGGTACCGGCGCCGATGTTGACTCCTTTGCCGATTGTTGCGTCTCCCAGATAACTCAGATGGTTCGCCTTCGACCCTTCGCCCAGATCGGTTTTTTTCATCTCGACAAAATTCCCGACCTTGGCCTTTTTCCGCACCACCACACCTGGACGCAGATGGACAAACGGCCCCACATGCGCGACGTCCTCGATATGAGAATCGGTACAGACGCAGTGATCAAGGATCTCAACACCGGTACCGACGGTGCAATCCTTCAACCTGACAGAGGATCGCAGCACACAATCTTCCCCGATGACCGTAGTCCCTTCGAGCGTCACGTTGGGATGTAAGATTGTGTCTTTCCCGATCGTGACTGTGGCATCGATCCACACTGAGGACGGATCGATCATCGTCACCCCGGCATCCAGCCAGCGATCCCGAATCTGCTGCCGCACCACCTGTTCCGCTTCTGCAAGCTGCCGGCGAGTATTCACCCCAAGCCCTTCATCGGGATTGTCGAGCACCACAGCAGCCACACGCCGTCCGGAATGTTCCGCGAGATGGATAATGTCCGTCAAATAGTATTCCCCTTGGGCGTTGCTGGGATCGAGTTTTTCCAACGCGCTGAAGAGAAACTCGCCGTCGACCACATAGGTGCCCACATTGATTTCACGGATCGCTTGCTCCTCCGCATCGGCATCACGATCCTCAACAATGCGAGAGACCGTTCGCTCGCCCGAATGCGCGCGCACGACCCGTCCGTATCCGCTCGCGTCCGGGAGCACTGCAGTCAGAATGGTCACGGTGGCACGTTCCGCCTCATGGACACGAAGGAGTTCGCGCACGGTCTTTTCCTGAAGCAGCGGCATATCGCCGTTCAGAATGAGATACCTGGTTGGGGCGCCCTGTTTGCCTACCGCAAAGACCGGACGGCTCTGTAAGACAGCATGCCCCGTACCCAATTGCTCCCGTTGTTCGACAATCGCCACCGGAGAGCCGCCGCTCTTTTCCGAGAGTGCATGGCCGATCACGTGACGAACCTGATCAGCCTGATGCCCTACCACAACTGCCATACGATCTCCCGCAACGCGCAACCCAAGCCCAATCGAATAGAGCACCATCGCCTGGCCCGCCACAGGATGCAGCACCTTCGCCTGTTTTGAGCGCATACGCTTCCCGAGCCCAGCAGCCATCACGACCACCGCAAGTCCGGCGATTGTTCCCTGCTGGTCGTGGCTGACCGGCTTTTTTACCGTCGAAACCTCAGTGGCTCGTGAACGGCTCATCCGATCGGCACCCCCGTTTCAGGCTGTTTGACCGTGCCCCACTTCGTCGCGACAGTCACAGCCGAGGCCAAGGACGTGGACGGTGAGCAGAGCCCGCCGGAGACGATGAGCTTCATCGCCTCTTCGACGCTCATATCGACGGATGTGACTTCATGTTCCGGCACCAACAGGAAATAGCCAGACGTCGGATTCGGCGACGTCGGTACGTACACATGGATCAGCGGCTCCTGCGCAAGATCCTGCATGTCCCCTTTGGTCACGCCTGTGACGAAGGCAATGCAATAGTGGCCGTTCTTAGGAAATTGAATCATCACGACACGATTATAAGGCGCATGCTGGGAAAACGACAAAACATCCATCATGGATTTCAACGTCGAGTAGATGCCTCGTACGAGCGGCACACGATTTAAGCATCTCTCCCACCACTTCACGATTTGACGGCCCATAAAATTGGTGGCAAACAGCCCGGTCACAAAGATCAAGACAATCAATGCCACAATCCCCAACCCCGGCACATAATGACTCGGCACCAACCGGGCCAGGAGATCTCCGAGGATCCCATCGACAGCCACGAACAGAGTCTTCAAAATCAGAATGGTTCCCCAGATGGGGATAATCACGAGCAAGCCCGTCAGAAAGTAGCGTTTTAGCAAGGTTTTCAGCATAGATATGCGCTGACAGCAATAGGCCATCATCATACAGAGAGTTTCGAGGACCTCGCAAGCCTTTTCTTGCTATTTTCAACAACTTGGAATACCATCCCGCCCGTTTTCTTCATCGATGAGGAAGCCCGACAATGCCCGCAAAAAAGCGACAGGCTCGCGGCCCGTTCATTACACTAGAGGGAGTCGAAGGCAGCGGAAAAAGCACCCAGATTCGTTACCTCGCGGAGGGACTCATTCATGCAGGATATCCTGTGCTCCATACGAGAGAACCGGGAGGGACCTCGACCGCCGAAGCGATCCGCCAGATCCTCCTCACGGCGTCACCCCACGAACCGGTCACACCTCAGGCCGAAGCCCTATTGATTCTCGCTGCAAGATGTCAGCATGTCACGCATGTCATTAGGCCCGCGCTGGAGCGTAGCACTGTCGTGCTCTGCGACCGGTTTTCCGATTCCACGTTTGCCTATCAAGGATTCGGGCGGGGCATCGATCTTCAGTGGTTACGGGCAGCCAATGAGGTCGCAACCGGCGGGTTCACACCGGATCTCACCCTCATACTCGACCTCCCAGTTTCAGTAGGCTTAGCCAGACGGCAAGCGGATCGTGGGTCACTGAATCGGTTGGATCGTGAGACTGCACGTTTTCATCGAAAAGTACGCAGAGGTTTTTTGACGCTCGCTGCCCAAGAGCCTGACCGCATGACGATTGTGAATGCGAATCGACCAGCGCACGAGGTTCGGGACGAGCTCACCGAGATCGTGGTAGATTGGATGGCTCGACAACGTCATCTTCCACACCGCACGAAATAGCATGCCCTTTCGCGACTGTATCGGCCACCAGCAGTCCATCGGATCGTTACAGTCCGCCATCACCCATGAGCGACTGGCTCATGCCTATCTGTTCCATGGCGAAGAGGCGATTGGGAAACGATTGACGGCTGTTCGTCTCGCGCAAGCACTCAACTGCGAACGGCCCTCAGAGACAGCACGTCTCGACAGTTGTGGCGCCTGCCGATCCTGCCGACAGATCGACGCCCGCACGCATCCGGATTTTTTCATCATCGAGCCGGACCAAGAGCAAGCGACCCCGCAAATCAAGATTGAGCAAATCCGCGAGATCGAGCATCACATCATGTACCGCCCGCTCATCGGTGAGCGGAAAATCTGTCTCATCGACGACGCCGACCGCCTGACCACCGGCGCGGCTAACGCGCTGCTCAAAACGCTGGAAGAGCCGCCGCCCCATAGCCTCTTCCTCGTCATTTCAAGCCGCCCTTCTGCCCTCCCGGCAACGATCCGGTCACGCTGTCAGGCCCTTCGTTTTACGACACCAGTCCGCACACAGGTGGAAGCCGCGCTCATCCTGAAACGGAACGTCTCTCCCGCAGACGCGCGATTCCTTGCCATCATCAGCGAAGGCCGTCTCGGTGATGCCCTCACCGCCGACGTGAAAGACACTCGCGCACGTCAACAAGAGCTCGTGGACTTGATCCGACCTCAATCCTTGCAATCGATCGGATCCGTCCTGTCCTCGGCGGAAGCCATTGCGAAAGCCGACCGTGCGCAGGACATCCTCGCCTGGCTCGCTCGCTGGATCCGCGACCTCGTCTTGATTCAGGTCGGAGGAGATCGCGACCAGATGCTGTATCTTGACGATCTCACCACGCTTGAATCGTATGCACAACAGGCCGACACCGATTCGCTCTTGCGCCTGCTCCGTGAGATTGAGATGACCGAGCAACGCGCCACACGCCACCTCAATCTCCATATGGCGTTGGAAATGATCCTGCTCCGCTTACGCGACGCCGTGGCCGTATCATCGGCGCCTATGCCTGCCTAGATTTCCCCGTTTATTACCTGCTATCTTTTGTCACGCCACATGAGCCACCCTAATAGTTTTTACATCACAACGCCCATCTACTACGTGAACGATGTGCCACACATCGGCCATGCCTATACAACCGTGGCCGCCGATGTTCTATCTCGCTACTGGCGCCTGCGTGGACGTGATGTGTTCTTTCTGACCGGGCTCGATGAACATGGACAAAAAGTTCAGCAAGCCGCGGCCAAAGCCGGCGTCGACCCGCAATCCCATTGTGACAAGCTGGCTCCACAGTTTCAGGAACTCTGGAAACGGCTGAACATCTCGAACAATGCCTTCATAAGAACGACAGATGGGCCACACAAATCAATTGTTCAACTATGCCTTCAAGTACTTTTCGATAAACAACTGATTTACAAAGATGACTACACTGGATGGTATTGCACATTTGACGAGCGGTTTTGGACAGAAAAAGACATCGAGGCTGGTCTCTGCCCTGACTGCAAACGGCCAGTCGAACGCATCAGCGAGCATAACTATTTCTTCAAGATGGGGCAGTATCAGGACCGCCTGATCGAGCACATCAGGGAACATCCGAACTTCATCCACCCTGAGTCTCGGCGCAACGAAGTCCTGGGTTTCTTGACCACGAAGAAGCTCGGCGATCTCTCAATCTCCCGACCAAAGTCCAGGCTCTCATGGGGCATCGAACTCCCGTTCGATACGAACTACGTTACCTACGTCTGGTTCGACGCCCTGGTGAATTACGTCTCAGCGCTGGAGTATCTTGCACAACCTTCAGCACGTGAGAAATTCTGGCCTGCCAACGTCCACTTGGTTGGGAAAGACATTCTCACGACGCATGCCGTCTATTGGTCCACGATGCTGATGGCCTTAGACATGAAACTTCCGGAGACGATCTTCGCCCATGGTTGGTGGACCGTCGATGGAGAAAAGATGTCGAAGAGTCGCGGCAACGTTGTCGATCCCAATAAAATGATCGATGAATTCGGCGCCGACGCCTTCCGCTATTTTTTACTTCGTGAGGTTCAATTTGGGCAGGACGGGGACTTTTCGCAAGATGTCATGATCAGTCGCATCAATAGCGATCTGGCAAACGGCCTTGGCAATCTGGTTAGTCGGACACTGACAATGATCGAGCGATTTGCTCAAGGTGTCATTCCCGACCGAGGCACATCTATCGACCAGCCCCTAGAGCTAGAGGGACGAATAAAAGAAATCGCTCAAGGGCATCCCATTGTAATTGACGATTTATTCTCTCATTTCCACTTTAAAGTATGTCTTCAGAATATATGGACACTCATCACCTGGTGCGACACGTTTATTGATAAAAACGCCCCATGGGACTTGGCCAAAAAGCCCGATGGTAGGCCCAAGCTCAACACTGTTCTTAATACAGTGGCAAGAGCACTCCGTCTCTTGTCCGTCCTCATCTACCCCTATATGCCACAAGCCGCTTCGCAGCTTGCGCAGCAACTTGGACTTTCATTCGACTTTTCAAAATCATTGCCTGAGGAATCATACCAGTGGGATGCCCCCTTGGCAGGCACCATCATATGTAGAGGTCCAGCGCTATTCCCTCGCATCGAATCGAACCCACAAGGAGCCAACACCGTGAGCGACGCACCGACTCCCCCACAACCAGCAACAGCGACACCAGCGCCGACCACAGCCGCGCCACAGACATCAGCCCCTGCAACAGTGCCTGCGCAGATCACCATCGACGAGTTCATGAAGATTCAGCTCAAGACAGCAAAGGTTCTCACCGCCGAACGTGTCCCCAGGTCAGAGAAGTTGCTCAAGCTGCAAGTCAGCCTTGGAGAGGGGGCGGAACAGCGACAGATCGTGGCGGGCATCGGCAAGAAGTACGAGCCAGAGGCCTTGATCGGAAAAACCATCGTCATCGTGGCCAACTTGAAACCGGCAAAGTTAATGGGCATCGAGTCGCAAGGGATGGTCCTCGCGGCAGGCGA
>JAKDNQ010000406.1 GCA_030456405.1 Nitrospira sp. | reverse complement strand
CATCAGTCATGAGAATTGGCTCGGAAACTGCTTCACTAACGCCGTCGTCAACGTGTCCGCAATGACATAGGCGTGTCGTCGCATCATCGGCCAGGCTCCCCACAGCCGGGCATAATTCCTTTCCTTGTCCTGGTTGATTTGGAAGACATGATCCGCTCCGTGCACGGCCATCAGACTGCGGACATTGTCTTTCTGCAGATAGGGATTGAGATGGCTGAGGAAATCGGCGAAGTCGTCGGCATTGGACTCCAAGCGGGCAAGCACTACGTCTTGTCCGGGCTTATCCCCCGCAGCGGTGGCTTCTGAGTAGGCTCGAACTGCGCGACCGTGGATGTCCAGCAGGCTCAAAAATTTCTGCGCTGCGGCTTCGCCGTAGAACGGCGTAATCATGCTCGCGATCTGTTGCGCATTGGCCACGAATTCCCTCTCGGCTGCGTCCCGCTCCTCCACAGTAATCATCGCGTTGTCCGAGACGACGTGCTGAACCAAAAAGATATGCCCGACCCAGAGATCGCGAAAGGCCTGCCTCATCTCCACTAGCCGGGCAGGATTCGCATCCCCGGCTGCTCGTGATTCGTAGTCACAGCCCACCGGGCCAATGAGCACAAGCGCCAACACTGCCACGAACTGATACATCTTGTTCATACAGCCTCTTTCTAAAGCCTGATTGAATGCGAGATCTCCGACTATTTTGAACAACCCGAACACAACCGCCATCGCTAACTCGAACCAACCGATTGGTTCAGTCGGCACTGAGCGGCGACAAAGCCAACCCCTAATAAGTAGAATGTTCCGGTTGTTCAGGCTCAGTGATCGATTTGAGAGTACGGGCATGACTCAGCCCGGACGTCATTGCACCCTTCAACCGCTCTTGTTCTTGCGGTGACCGCACCTGTTTCCATCCCTTGCCTTCAATGCATCGATTCATGTCTTCAAATACCTGGCTGACATAATCCGGTTGCGCTGTGGGGTTCTGGCGATAGACCGTGGCAGCCGGGCTCTTGTCGATCTCCATCGTACAGGCCTCTCGATCCCCCAGCAAACTGTTCCGACTGCCGGCATTTTCAAACATCGGCTCGCCGCAGGCGTTCAGCAGGATCAGGGCAGCCGCCATCGCAGTTGCCTGACTTTCCCGCATACCCTGTACCCTGCGTGTTTTCCAATCACTCTCCGGCGAACAGTTCATGCCACACCCAAGCAGGAAAAGGGGTCGCGATGAGCGAGCCCCACGAAAGTAGAGCTCGCTCATCCGCACGTTCATCAACGGATCCGCTGCGGCTCCGCATAGATGAAATCATCCATCATGACGATGTCATTCCTCGCGTCATCGTTCGGTCCCGGCATCTCATCGCCGCTCGTGATCCGCACTTTGGCAATGCGCGCGTCGTTAAAGACGATGCCGAAGAAAGACAGGCTCTTGTCTCCCGGCGAGGCTGGGACAAAGCTGCTGAATAGCAACTCCCTATCGGCGCCGAAGTACTCGACCAATGTACTGGCTTTCCGAATTCGCCTTTTATGGCGGGGCCCGCTTCCATCCGGCAGGTCCACGTCGGTAAATACCGCGCCGAATCCCTTCGTCGTCGCCAGGTTGTTATTGTTATCGGGGCCTGGCACGAAGAAGGTCGTCTCGGTGACGTTGCTGTTGATTGCGCTAAAGAGCCGCTGGAGGCTGAACGGTTGGAAGATGGTGTCATACGTCTGGTTATTAAAGATCGTCACCAGACCGTCGAGCGGAGCTTGCACAAATCCCGTCCCCGGTGTGGTGAACAGAGCCCCACGGGCTTCCCGGAAGTCAATGAGCGGGGTGCCCGTGACGGTGGTTGCGGTGGAGCCGCCGGCGTCCCAACCGATCTCGCGACGACCATCCGCTATCGGACCGGGCGCAATGCCGTTATTTTGCCCCCCCAAAGCAGTCCTGTACTCTTCGACCGTGTTTTGAATCGAGGCGAGATTGGGCCCCGCCGCCTGGAACACGGTCGGAGCCACGAAGTCCCTGCCCGTATCCTGTTGTGCGAGAGCCGAGTTAGTCACACCCTCTCCGAAACTCATTAAGGTCAATCCCATCCCGACTACCACAACCAACCGCGCCGTGTTCACCAGTATGTTCGTCTGTGTCTTCATGGCAATCTCCTGATTTGGTTAGATTAGAGATACATTGCATCTTCACAATATGGTGCGACCGTACTCTCAGCTCACGATCGTCTGTTTCACCACCGGAGGGCTTCTGCCACAGCGTTGGGACGAAGCGTTCCATGGAAAGGTTTCGTACGCCTTTTTCATCTTTGGATTCCCTTCATGGCATGGATGCTATGGGTGATGGCCCCACCGGCGCGCAACGCCGCCGCGATGAGCACGGTTTCGGCGATCTCGGACTTGCAACTCCTTCACTTGCGCACGCGTTCGTGCCCGCTCCACCAAATTGCGTGCGATGTCCACACCGGTCACCTCCAGACCATTCTTCGCGGCCTTCAGCGCAAGCTGGCCGGAGCCACAGCCCACGTCCAGCAAGCGGTATCCAGAAACAAACAGGAGTCGCTCGTAGAACTCCCTCACGTTGCCCTCCATGTACCGCGAGAATCGGTCGTAATCGCCGGCCATCCAGATGTTCTTGAGCCGAGTCTTCAAGCCTTCCATCTCGGGTGATGATGCGCTGTGAGTCATGTTGTCCCTCCTTTCTGTGTGATCGAATCGGTGAGCAGTTCAGCGTGCCGCTGTATCCATGTGTGGCACTATAAGTCGAGTTGTTGGATAGGCTCTTATCCGGGAGTCTGGCTCTCTTGACCGGGAGGTGCTAGGCTGCGCCTCACTTGATTAGGCGTCCGGTACGCTTTGCCGAAACGCCGGAGCTGCAGAATGGAGCCCGCATGGAAATCCTCTCCGAAGTCCTCAGGGCCGTTAAGCTCGACGGA
>JAKDNQ010000405.1 GCA_030456405.1 Nitrospira sp. | reverse complement strand
TTAGCCAGGGCTTGATGCGGAGACGACGTTGAACGCCCCGTCATCTGATAGTTGCCTTGCGGGTTTGAATGGGGTGAGTGACGGGTTTCGAACCCGCGACCTCCGGATCCACAATCCGGCGCTCTAACCAACTGAGCTACACCCACCATTCGGAGAAGAATTCGACACAGGCTTTGTGGTGTTGAGGATCTTAGCAAAGACAGAAGAAGCCCCGCAACCAGTCATAACGTGCAACATCAATCGTACAATGCCTTCTGCTCAGCGCTCATTTCCACTATTGGCACGCAACGATCAACGCTGGTCAACCCCTGGCATTAAAGGCCTTCTGCATTTCCGTCAGAATGGCGGCGGCGGCAGCAGCAGGATCTGAGGCGTCTCTGATGGGTCGACCAACCACCAAATAGTCGGCCCCGGCCGAAATTGCCTGTGTCGGTGTGGTCGCCCTGTGATGGTCATCGACACCTTTGCCTGCAGGACGCACACCGGGCGTGACGATGAGAAATCGCGGACCAACCTTAGGACGGAGGATCGCCGGCTCTTCGCCCGACGCCACCACCCCATCACAGCCCACCTCAGATGCCAAGAGGGCACGCGCGGTGACCAAATCCTGAACGCTCCGTTGAATGCCCATATCGTGGAGATCATGGGTGTCAAAGTTGGTCAACACTGTCACCGCCAACAATTTCAGCGTGGACGATCCACGGCCTTGAACAGCTGCGGCCAGCGCCTTCCGATTGGCATGCACTGTGAGGAATTCCACCCCCATTGTCGCAACCCGCGCAGTGGCCCGACGAACCGTTTCCTCGATGTCGAGGAATTTGAGGTCCAGAAACACTCGTTTGCCTCGTGTAATCAGATGGTGAACCATCTCAGGTCCAGCGGCGGTGAACAGTTCGAGTCCGACTTTCACAAACATCACTTGATCCTGCACGCGATCGAGAAGTCGGTCGGCCTCATCTCGTGAGGGCACATCGAGAGCTAAAATTAAACGGTCACGGGCAATGATTGTTGACACAGGTGTATCCTTTTCAAAAATGGCTCACCTTGACGCTTTAGAGAGCCGTGTGGTACAAGTTCCTCCTTTAATAGAGGAGTCTACTATGCCGGTTGTCCATAAATCGACGATTCGCCGAGCCCGCCAAGCTGTGAAGCGGCACGCCCGTAACCATGGGACGATGGGCGCTCTTAAGAGCCTCGTGAAGAAAGTGCAAACGGCAGTGGCAGAAAAGAAAGTCGAGGATGCCAAGGCCTCTCTGCGCCTCGCCACATCGGCCCTCGGCAAAGCCGTGACGAAGGGTGTGATGAAACCGAACACGGCTTCGCGCCGGATTGCCCGGCTCACCCTCCGTGTCAACTCCTTGTCTGCTTCCTCCTCGTAATCGTCCGTACATTCGAGATGGTTCTCCCTCTCATCGGTTTTGGCGCCTCGGTGCGAGGGCTCGGCGCGGGTGAATGCGATGGTCCCTGCGCCCGATCGCAGAGCCGCAACAAGACATCTTCAAGAATTCGCGCAGGACGCCCACCACTTCCACCCTTCAGCTTGGCATCCGCATTGAAGAATAACTGAAGCGCCTCCTGCAAGTGGGCGTCGGGAAATTGATCGAGAAACGCTCGCACTTTATAGGGATCCATACGCAACGTCCGAGCCGCTTCCCCTTCTCGCCCACCTTGCCGTACAACTTCCTTGACCTTCCAGAGTCTACGATATTGCCAGGCCAGTGAGCCAAGGATTCTCAACGGAGCCTCCCCTGCTTCCAGATTCCTGGCCAGAATCGCCAAGACTCTCCCACGGTTTTTCGCGCCGATCGCCAAGGCTAAATCAAACACTGACGCGCCTGGCTCCATCCCCCTCAAGGTCGTTGCGTCAGCAGCCGTGACGACCTGACCGGGCGAGACATACGCAGCGAGTTTTTCCAGCTCGCGCCGAACCGAGTAGAGTGAGCCGCCACAGGCCTCTTTGAGCAAGTCAATCGCGTCGTCGTTGAGCCGAATCCCAACCCGTTCAGCGTCCTGTTTGAGCCAAGGAAGCCACTGCGTCTCTCTCAAAGGGGAGCAATCGACCGTCACCGCGGCCTTCGTGAGGGCCTGGGTGAACTTGAGTCGTCCGTCAAGTTTCGACGCGACAAACACGACCGCCGTAGAATCGTTCGGTTCCTTCAGATAGGGAAGGATCGCATCGCATTCTTTGGCTGGAAGTTTATCGGCTACTTTCACCACCACCATGCGCCGAGCCGCGAACACCGCGACCTCGGAGGCACAGGTGACAATCTCAGCCCCACTGACATCGTCTCCATAGAACAGATCGCAATTGAAGTCACTCTCGCCTTCCCCCAATAACGCAGACTTCAGCGCACCGAGAGCCATATCGCGCAGCAAATCCTCCTCGCCGATCACCGCATAGAGCGGCGCGACCGAGCCTTGCGCAAGTTGCGCATTGAGCTGAGCATGAGAGATAGCGGACGCCATAGAGATATCTGGTGTATTCTTATTTAATGGCGCTGTCGACCTTGTCCGATGCTTGACGCGCTGGTGGCTTTGTCAGCTCTCCTGATTCCAACTGGAGAAGAAAGCGGGAGGCCAAATCCTCGGCCACGAAACGACCGGCCTGCTCCAAGGCTCGGTTCTGAAGAACGCGGTTAAATTGCAAGTCCGACGTCACGTAGAACTCCGACACGCCCTTCGCCACTTGTGTCCACACGACACGTTGCGTCCTGGTCTCCTCCACCTTGACGATCACAACCACCTCTGTGCGGCTTTCAAGCGTGTTGGTCTGGCTGAAACTGAGCGTTGGAACAATCACCGAGAGAATTTCCCCGGACAGCACCAGGTCGGCTGCCTCAGAATCCGGAACGATCTGGGCCCCACTGCCCGAGGAAAATTCATGCCGCAGATAGTTCGTATAGCGGGTTT
>JAKDNQ010000097.1 GCA_030456405.1 Nitrospira sp. | reverse complement strand
ACTCCCGCAGTTTTGTTGAGAATGTCCAAAGGCATAGCTTATAATGCGCGCGTTTTCCATGCGGATATAGATGAGGAATCGACTCGATGATTGAAAGTGATGCATTGGTCCAAGCACTCCAAGATATTGGAGTGGATTTCTTTACAGGGGTCCCGGATTCGATCCTGGGCGGCATCATTGCTGAGTTGATGGAACGACGGCTCTACACTCCGGCCGTTCGGGAAGATGAAGCGGTGGCCATGGCCGCCGGGGCCTACATGGCCGGCAAGATTCCCGCTGTCTTGATGCAAAACTCAGGTCTTGGAACTTCGCTGAATACCCTTATCTCGCTCAACTATATCTACCGCCAGCCCTGTATCTTGATCGTGTCCTGGCGCGGGCACGGTGGGAACGATGCACCGGAGCATCTCGTAATGGGCGAAGTCATGCCGCAGTTCCTCGATACGATGAAGATTCCTCATCGGACGCTGACGGAAAAGACAGCCATCGACGATTTGAAGTGGGTAGCCGAGACCTTTATGAAGAAACGAATTCCCGTGGCGCTGAATATCACAAAGGGCGTCGTGAAAGGATTGCATCCATGAGGCCGGAAGAAGGCACGATGCAGAGTCGGGCCATGGCGATGGCCGCATTGTTGGACTTGCTGACCGATCAGCCTGTCGTCATTTGCAATGGATTTCCGTCTCGCGAGGCACAAAAGATTGCGGACAGGCCGACGCATTTCTATATGATCGGGTCGATGGGATCGGCAGCAGCCATTGCCTTGGGTGTAGCCTTATCAAAACCGAACAAACACATAGTCGTTTTCGATGGCGATGGGAACGTCCTCATGGGCATGGGGACACTCGCGACAGTGGGAGCGCTGAAACCGAAGAACTTCATTCATGTGGTGTTCGACAACGAAGTCTATGGCACGACCGGTAATCAGCCGACGATTTCCAATGTGGTCCCGCTTGAGAAGGTGGCGAAGGCTGCTGGATATGTGAACGTCGAACGGGTGCGGGAACGTGAAGATCTCGTCTACGAGTTCAAAGACATGCTGACGAAAGATGGGCCGAGCATGTTATTGGTGAAAGTGAATGAGATGGTGGAAGATGCCGGACGAGTGAGGCTCGATCCGCCGGATATTACGAAACGGTTCATGCAGGCGATCAAGTAGCGCGTCAGGGGTAAGGCGCAAGGGGTGAGGGGAAGAAAGACGAGATGATTCTACTGAATCCAGGACCGGTCAATGTGTCGGATCAGGTGCGTCAGGCGCTCGTACGTCCTGATGTCTGCCATCGGGAGTCGGAGTTTACCGAACTCTTGCACGGGATTCAGACGAAACTGCTGAAACTCTTTGTGCCGGGAGCGGAAGCGGATTATGCCGCGGTGGTATTGACCGGGTCCGGTACGGCAGCGGTGGAATCCGCCGTGATGTCGGCGCTTCCACACGGCAAACGGATGCTGGTGCTCAATAACGGCATATACGGTGAGCGTATCTCTCAGATGGTCGGCCTCTATCGTCTGGGCGTGTCTGAGCTTAAATACGATTGGACGACAAGGCCTGATCCTGAACGGTTGCGACTCGCGCTACGACAACATCCGGAAGCGCATGCGGTTGCCATGGTTCATCACGAGACGACCACCGGGCTCATCAATCCGGTCAAGGAAATCGCGGATGTCGTCGATAGCCAGAACCGGGTATTCATTCTCGACGCGGTCAGTGCTTTGGCCGGGGAACCGCTTGATATCGCCGGGTCGCACATTTATATGGTGGCAGGTACAGCTGGAAAATGTATTCAGGGCTTCCCGGGTGTGTCCTTCGTGCTCGTCCGCAAGGGATTTCTGGAGCGGATGCGTGGCTACCCCAGACGATCGATCTATCTTCACATCACTCAATACGTGGATGATCAGGGCCGCGGAACCATTCCATTCACGCCGGCTGTGCAGATCTATTATGCATTCGACGAAGCCTTGAATGAACTGATGGAAGAAGGGGTCGCCAAACGGATCCTACGATATAAGAAAGTCGCAACCTTAATTCGAGACCGCATGGCGAAACTCGGTGTGAAGCCGCTCCTGACTCCTGACAAACTATCCAACACGATCACCGCCTATTATCTTCCCGAGGGTGCGACCTATCCGTCGTTGCACGATCGCTTGAAAGAACAGGGCTACGTAATCTATGCAGGCCAAGGCCAACTCCAGAGCAAAATTTTTCGCGTCGCGAACATGGGCGCTCTTACCGAGGCGCAGTTGGTCGGATTCCTCGACGCGTTCGAACAGATCTGCGGCACAGCATGAAAGCCATCATCCTTGCAGCTGGGGTTGGGAAACGACTATGGCAGGTCACACAATATCGCCCGAAGTGCCTCATCGAGATCGGCGGGAAAACCCTCTTGCACCGCTACCTCACGTCGCTTCGACACGTCGGTATTCACTGCGTGGATATGATCGTGGGCTATAAACAGGAGATGATTCGCACGGCTGTCGCAGCGAACGATTGTGGCATTCGCGTAAACTTCCTTGTGAATGAACAGTTCCATCGCGGCAGCGTTTCCTCACTCTGGATCGCGCGCACGGCATTGGATGACGATGCGATCATCATGGATGCAGATGTGCTTTTTCATCAAGAAATCTTGCGCCGTTTGGTACAATCTCCCTATGAGAACGCCCTGCTCATGGACGACACCGCCAAGCAGACTGGGGAGGAATGCATGGTCGTAGTCGAATGCGGGCGCGTCATTGCGTTGACAAAAATGATGCCACTACACTACGACTACGCTGGGGAAGGCGTGGGGTTTCTCAAGGTCCGGCATGCCGATGCGCCACACGTAGTGGCGTCCCTCAAGACCCATGTGGACCGTGAAGCCTGGCAAATGGAGTACGAAGACGCGCTCGCGGGGTTTTTTCGCGACGTCAAAGTGGGGCACGAGAAGATCGGCGGACTTCCTTGGACAGAAATCGATTTTATTGACGACGTGACGAAAGCCGAACGGGATGTATTGCCAAAATTGTAGCGATGCCGTCTGTCCATTGCTGACCGATGTTTCAAAAGGTGAAGGGCGGAAGAGATCATGAGCGAGAGCATTGTTCAGAAACAGACAGGTCTCCAAGGGTTGAGTACGGCGATTCTCTTGCCATCAGTGAGCTTGTTCGGCGAGCCGGCAGGATTGTATACCGAGGAGGTGGGCCCACTCACCAGCGTGGTAGGCATCGGCCTGTTTCAGCGGACGGTGTTGACGTTACAACGCGCCGGCATTCGACAACTCATGGTGTTGGTCGGGCCTGAGGAGGATCAGCTCAAACAGGCATTGAGCAAAGGATCACGTGTCACGATCCCCGTGCGCTGGTTGCCAATTCGAGAATTCCCATTAGATGACCCTCGCACGTGGGACACGCTTGCTGCTGAAATTCACGGGTTTTGTCTCCTGTCCGGTGTGCAAGGAGTGTTTGCGATCCCCTTGATCGAGAGTCTGCGGCATGAGGTGCAAGAAGGCCAGGCAATCGTCGTAGCGCGAGCCGATAATGATCGGAATCGACCATCCCGCCGCTCGAGCTTGCGCCTGAAGGTCCAGGCGGGGCGACTCCTCTCGATGACTTCGAAACAAGACGGCGCCGTATTGGCCGCAACAGACTTGGTGGTAATTCCTGCCGGCTTGATGAGCGCGGCCGGTCATGTCGAAGTAGAAACCGGCGCAGTGCCGATCCGTCGATGGCTCGAGCGGGCCGCGGTGGACGGGCATGTACGGGTACTGTCTACGGAGACGAACCGGTCCCACTGGTATCAGGACGTGCGGGATGCGGCTGATGTCAAGGTCGCTGAAAGAAAGCTTTTCAATTCCCTCAAAGGCGAGTTCGAAGGTTTCGTTGACCGGTTCTTCAACCGGAAAGTTTCCCGCTGGTTCACACGCCTCTTTCTCGCTGCAGGCTTCTCCCCGAATGTGATCACAGTCCTGGCAACCCTGGTTGGGTTGATTGCAGCCGGAGGTTTTGGGATCGGGACGTATAGCGCCGGCATCATTGCCGCACTGTTGTTCCAGCTGGCAGCGATCATCGACTGTTGTGACGGTGAAGTGGCGAGACTGACATTCACCGAGTCGCCGTTCGGGGCCTGGCTTGATATCACCATGGACAACGTGGTGCATATGGCGATCTTTGCCGGGATTGCCACAGGTTCTTACCTGCGCGTAGCTGGAAGCGACGGCGCGTGGGTGCCTCTTGCCCTGGGCACAGCTGCCGTCCTTGGAAACGGACTTTCATTCTGGCTCGTGACCCGCGCGCAAAAGATCAAATCCTCGAATGGATGGAAGACTCCAGTACAGGCTGCCTGGTCGGACTTCATGCTCAAAAACGTCGCAAGCCGAGACTTTTCCGTCGTCGTGTTCATCTTCGCCGTGATCGGCAAACTCGACTGGTTCCTCGGTATGGCTGCAACCGGATCCGTGGTGTTCTCAATCCTGATGTTGTGGGTCATCCGACCTTCCGCCACTACCCGTGCTTAGCAGGTGGGCAGGGAGCGGCCAGGTGCCCTTCTTGCTCGCAGAACGCGCACGATGAAACGGTGCTCGTTCGATGCGCGCAGTAAAGGGCAACCTTGGCCACTCCCTTGCTGGAGGGGTAGAATTAAAGATACGTTCCGCTATAACCTGTCTGGTTGTTCTCACCGTGGATTCCTAACCTAGCGTGCTAAAGCTTTTCCTACTCGTTGCCGGCCTCCTCACCCTCGTGCTCATCGTCTGGCATATCGGCCCTGGCCAGATCTACGATGCGGCAGCGCAACTCGGACCGGTCGCGCTCCTCGCCCTGTTGATTCCCTCCCTGATTATGTATGTCATCGAAGCCTACGGATGGAAAGTCACGTTGGGGCCGTCGGCAAAGGATATTCCCTTCTGGCGTGTGCTCGCAATCAGGACCGCCGGTGAAGTAGTAAACATGACCACGCCGACTGCCTATGTCGGAGGCGAGCCGCTCAAGGCCTATCTGCTCAAGAGACACCATGTGCCGATGGTGGAGGGACTTGCCTCGGTTATCATCGCGAAAACGACGATGACGATTGCCGAAGTGTTATTCATTTTGCTCGGCATTGCATTGGGTATGTGGCTGTTAAGCGGGAACGAATCATCCGGTCAGACCGTGGCCGCAGCGGTCTTGGGTGTGGGGATCCTGGCTTTCGGGACTGCGGCCTTCGTGTTTGTGCAGCGGCAAGGACTCTTTACGTGGCTCTTGGGATTTCTGAGGAAGATCGGGTTGAAGATTGCTTACCTCGAATCGCGTGAGGAACAGTTACGATCATTGGATCGAACGATCTTAGCCTTTTACCGCAACAACCGTCCGGCCTTTTATTCCTCTACCGGGCTATTCTTCCTTGGGTGGATGGCGGAGGCCTTGGAAGTCTACGTCATCATCTATTACCTCGGCGGCCCGGCCATGGCGCTCTCCGCCATCTCCATCGGCGCCCTCTCCGTGTTTATCAAAGGCGGCACCTTCTTCATCCCCGGCAGTCTCGGCGCTCAAGACGGAGGGAATATGCTCTTGCTGAGCGCCTTTGGTTATTCCGACGTCACCGGCATCACCTTCGCGTTGCTCCGGCGTTTCCGCGAGTTGGTCTGGATCGGACTAGGCCTGCTCTGTCTGGCTCTCGTCGGCGGGCGAGCAGCGGCAATTCAAGAAGGTCACACTGACGACTCAGCAAATGGTTCCTGACTCCCAAAATCAGCGGGCTCCCAAGGAAGCGTACGAGTAGGGTGCTTTTCCATTGAACGCCTCGTTCATTTTCTCTCACTGCTGGGCCAAGACATAGAAGTGAAGGTTCGCCAGGCGCCTCATGGGCGTAGAAAGGGAACTGTTCGGGCACGGGTTAGCAGGAAGCTGGGGAGAGTGTCGGTCTAACTGACTCGAACCGTTTCGTTCTGTGACGTTCCGAATTGGTCGCAATATGCGACCAGTTAGCACCCCCTTGAATCCCGCTGGCTCGCCGACTTGAGGTCGCAAATTCCGACCTCAAGTTCTCCCCAGGCGGTATTGAACAGCGGTTAGGCTAACGCAACGGTGCCTGACACCGTTATCTTCATCAGCCGACGGTGAAAAGCATCTTGTTGCAGTGGAACCATTCCTTGCAGTACCGGGGACCAATCTCCAACAGCATCGGATCCCAAGTGCCGCCGACTTTTCTAATACTCATGCATCGGAATATAACGAAAGCGAGAATGCAACACTGGAATGCTACCTCTTCTTCTTAGCAATCAAACCAAACTTGCTGAGCAACCAGCTTAGTACAGCTTCTTGGTCATCAATCGTTGCTCGACGAACCTGTGCTAGCAGATGGATTCTATCAGGCTTTGGCAATGCGGCATTTTGGAGGCCCTCATTAAAGTTCGTGCAAACAGCCCGAAGATTTTCCAGCGTATCCTTCCCACATTTAGACTTGTCAATTATGTGGCCCATCGTGAGCCGCACAGTGCGGCCGCTTGATAACGGATCAGGGTCTCCTGCAGCAACACCACACATTTGACATGTGTAGCCAAGGACCTCACCCTTCTGCAAAAGAATCGCTACCACCTCGCGTTTGATTGAAGAAGACGCTCTCTCCATTTGTTCTATAAGCACCTGCGCAGATGGTCTTGGAATAAATTCAATCCCCTTCAAGCCTTCGTCGCATTCATTACACAGTATCCGAATATTTGATCGCTCAACCCTGCCTCCATTATTTCTTGGCACAAGATAGCCAGTAGTCAGCCTAATGCGCCGCCCGTGTGCCGTCTGCCAGTTCTCACCCTCCGCAGCACCACACATTTTGCAAACATGATTGTTGCCTCGATGAATTACAGGTTGAGAAAAAGGCTTAGTGCTGGTTTTCATGACGGTTTCAGAACTGTTCAATCCAGCTTTGGTCCACACTGATTTTCTCGACCCTCTCAACATTCACACCCAAACGAAGCTCTTTAAGCTTTTCGGCTAACTTCTCGCCGTCAACCAAGTCAATAGCGACAGCTCCCTCACGCACAGCCTCTTTAAGCGCATCGCGCGTAAAGTATCCCGTCGTAATGAATAGCCCTTTATCAGCTCGACCTATCATTGCCCCACGAAAGTCTCGAATCTGGCTTGCTGAAACAGCTCCTTTGTAACGTTTACACTGAGAACACCACATGAAAGCTGAGAATGCCGTTGATTTTTGCAATGCCTTTGCCGTCGATCCCACCATCCCCACTTCTTCCTGTCACTTCTACTTGAACAAATCCCGTTTCACGAAGCATCCGTTGAATAAGTCTTTCAAATGCATTGGGAGTGAGTTTGTCGAGTAGAATTTGGACTACTTGACTCTGCCAACCTATCTCAGCATCTATCGTATGTTTGACCGCTTCCACGAGAGGCACTTTGAGTTGATTGAGATCGTCAAAATCCTTCAGGCTCTTGAAAAGTCGCCAAACGCCGAGCTCTGAGTTATCCAGATAACCAAGTTGTTTGAGCGTGGTTCGTGCCCATGCAAGTTGGTACTCTAATTCCGTTCGACCATCGGGCTGCGCTCGCTTGGTGTCATGCCGCACATTGGTAAGTTCGTCTGGAATGGCGAGGTTTTGAACGACACGCTCGCGGATTTCATCGACGGAAGCTGATCCACCCAAATCCGCAAGAGCCTGTAAAACCGGTTTCATTAGTTCCTGCCGGTGAGGTA
>JAKDNQ010000096.1 GCA_030456405.1 Nitrospira sp. | reverse complement strand
TGGTGCCGAGGGACAGAATTGAACTGTCGACACCAGCCTTTTCAGGGCTGTGCTCTACCAACTGAGCTACCTCGGCACACAGGTTTTTCTGCATAGTTACATCACGCGACCGACCACATCATCCCCATCCACGTAGAGACCTATCTCAAACATCTCAAACTGGGACAGTAGAGCGGCACCTTTCTAACAGTGAGTAGATCAGGCTGTCAAGGTTCGCTCACGAACCACAAGCCTTGGCGAGAGGGATCACTGCCGACTATTCCCTCAATCAAATCTCGTCTTCGTATTTCAACCTGATGCTCTGAAAGAACGAATCACACTGGTCGAGACTCACCCAATTCATACCCGTCACCACGCTGTGAACGCTCGAACGAGATACGGTTCAAAAGGAATCTGATCCTGGGCGATTTCGCACGAACAATCATAACTCCGGGCTACGCCGCTTCAGTATGATGAATAATTTTTCATGATTCATTCATGATCCCTTCATCTTGGCGCATTACCGTATTGTCGAGGGCAAGCGACTCAAGATTAACACATAACGTCATTCTCATTTAGGAATCGGAGAGCGAGTGTTCAACCGCATATCGAAGTTCACATAGGAAAACGTTTGAATTTCATGCAAGGGGTTGTCCTAGGCGAAGAAGGCGTACCGGTTAGTTATGATTCAGGAAACGAAATGTTATTGAGACGCTAACAGCACAGCCATCGCCGGAAAGATAAAAGAAAAGGAGACAAAATCTAATGGAACAGGACAATAAAACCGCATTGGTGGTCGATGATGATGGCGGCATACGGTACCTGCTTTCTCTCCGTCTGATCAGTGCCGGATACATGGTCTATGAGGCGGCGAATGGCCGGGAAGCCTTAGAACAGATGGGGAACCACTCAGTTGACGTTGTGGTAACCGACTATCATATGCCCGAGATGAATGGGTTCGGATTCTTGTCAGTCTGCCGCGCGATGTGGCCGGGAACTCCTGTCGTATTTTTCTCGGGAGAACAGGACGACGTGGCGCACGAGGCGGTGGATCGGGGGGCGTTCGCGTGGGTTCGGAAAGAAAGTGAATTCACGATGCTCCTAGAAGTGCTTGACCATGCGATTCATCAATCGGCCCATGCGTGAACACCAGAGGTCCGCATCGCTACGGAACAACCCAGTTCTCAATCTCCTCTGGCCTTGGTAGGACATATTCATTGAACGGCGAGACTGCCCGTCGCAGCCGCATAGGCATGACAGTGGAGACGATGTTCGGGACAAGGAGAGAGTCCTATGCCTGAAGATAATCGTTGGTGGCTTATACTTGTAGTGATCCTCCTGATGCCGCTCAGCGGATGCGAGTCGAGCAGGCAATCTTCATCTTCATCGCTATCTGACAACGGCCGCATGATGAATGTGTGGAACACCTATACCCACTGTTCCCAAGGCGAAGATCTTGAGACCATGCGTGCGGATGCGCAACGATTGAGTCGCGTGGTAAACCCAATCGACTCCGACGCAGCGTCCATACTTCCTGAAACGTATGACCCGTTTCGCGTAGGACCGACCGTCAGCCTGTCAATCGATCCAGCCGCGATGGCTGCTGCCTGTGCGCTTCATGCTGGTCATGTCGCGCAGGGAATGGGACGACTGTATGTGGCACGAGAGATGTTCCGCATGGTCGTCCTACACTTTCCGCAATCACGCTATCAGTATTATGTGGCCCAAGCCCGACTAGGTCTTGAGCGTCTAGACGTTGCGCGGCGTGTCTGCCGTAAGCTGCCTCACCTTGTCACGAGGTGTCAACATGACATTTAGACGAAGTCTTGCGGGTGCGATGGTGATGGTCATGAGCCTTGGCATGGCATTCGTCAGCCATGCGGCCGACCCAGTGCCGTTTGATTTTTCAAAGACAATGACGGTGTCCGAACCGATCGTCAACGATGAGGGATTGAGGATGACCACGACAGATTCCCTTGTGAAGTATGCAACAAACCGCGAGGCGCGATTGCGCGTGAATAGGAAGATCGAATCGAAGGATGCGCCGGCGCCCCCAGTCTTTACAGCTGTCGTCCCTTTTGTCCCTTCGCCGAACGCCGTCGAAATACCCGCTTTCCCATGGGCAGAACGACCTCGCGACGCAGAGCAGGCGCGCGAAATGGGCATTGGTTCGGAGCTTCGATACCTCGCCGATACCTTGCGCCACACGGCGGACCGGCGCGATCACGAAATCAACACTCTGTCGCGCGACTGGGGAATGGGGCGGGATGAAGAGTTGATTCAACGTCAATGGACGTTCGTGCAGAAGCTTCGTGCGGTCGCTGAAGCGGCGGATGCCAGTGCAAGGGCCATCGAGAGCGACATTGACCCATAAATACGACGAGAGCACAAGAACACCGGATCGGTTGAGGGTGCTCTCCGTTGTGCAGCAACCATCGTCTCCTGCCGATCTCCAAGCCTGCATGATTCAAGATTCATGACCGGTTCGTGGCGAAATTGCTTCCCCGAAGCCTATCTCGATGGAGATCGAGCCTATGGCTCATGGCGTATAGCACGAACAAAGAAAGTCCTGTCTTGTCTACACACGCTATCGGCCATACGCCACATGCTCTTTTCTTAAGGAGAATGACGCTTCCGCTCAAAGCATAGCGAACTAGGGAAGTCTCTAGTACTCCTTGGGTCCGTCTTTCGATACTGTGGACGGGAGCCGTCCTGCTATTTCCCGCGACTCTTTTCAAAACGAAGGAGATGGCCCATGAAGAACGTTCGACTGTTGATTGCGGACGATGACGCGCTTTTCCTTCGGTATCTTGGGGATCTACTCTCAGACGACTTCTGCACTGTGGCGACCGTGAGCGACGGGACAGCCGTGATTGCGGCGGTAGTGGCGTTTGACCCGCATATCATTATCACCAACATCGACATGCCGGCGATGACCAGACTCGATGCGGTTCGCCAACTCGAAGCCCTGATGCCTGACATGAAGATCATAGTTTTGACCGATCAAGTAGAGCCTGAGTTTGCGGCAGCGACGCTTGGAGTAGGCGCATCGGCAGTTCTCATCAAGGAGACGCCGGGCCTATGCGGCAAGATCAAGGCAATCGTCCGAGATGTCCTACCCGCACATTCCGAGAGTTCACGGGAGAAGCTATTACCTGCGGGAATAATCGAACATGGATAGGAAAAGGAGTGACCTCGCCTGCATTCTTCGCTCCGCCAGGAAATTCCTCCCTTAAATGAATGGGCGCGGAAAGCTTCAGAGCAGAGCGTCAATCGTCGCTTGACTGGTTGCGGCTATGGCTATCGCTTTTGCCATGGATACTTCATACCGTCCCGCCCACCGTCGCCGACTGGGGAAAGTGATCACCGCCTCTTTTTTGATACCCATTGCCGTGGTGGAGTTGATCAAGGTGATACAGCGGGTCGCGGCTCGAAAGGGGCTTTCTTAAAGTTTGTTCGTCTTTAACAAGGAGCATTATCAAACATGCCTCCGGGTAGCAGCCCGTCATTTGCCGCCCTGCCGCGCGACGTTACGGCCAGCTTGGTCGTGTTCCTCGTGGCTCTGCCCTTGTGTCTGGGGGTGGCGCTGGCATCCGGCGCCCCATTGTTTTCGGGGGTTCTGGCTGGGATCATCGGCGGCATTCTCGTGGGGATGTTGAGTGGGTCACAGACCAGCGTCTGTGGCCCGGCTGCAGGCTTGACGGCGGTCGTGTCCGCTCAGATCGTGTCACTCGGATCCTTTCCGGCGTTCCTGCTGGCAGTGGTTCTCGCAGGGCTAATCCAGATCGGCCTGGGCCTTGCTCGCGCCGGGTTCATCGCGTCGTTCTTTCCGTCCAGTGTGATCAAGGGTCTGCTCGCCGCGATCGGCGTCATCTTGATCCTGAAACAAATCCCCCATCTCTTCGGCCATGATACCGACCCGGAAGACGATATGGCCTTCCAGCAGATGGATCACGAGAACACATTCTCCGAACTCGCCCGAACCTTCGTGGACATCCATCCGGCAGCGGCCATGATCGGTCTCTTGTCGATCATCGTATTGGTTGTCTGGGATAGATGGAAGCCGTTGAAGAATTCGCCTGTCCCTGCGCCCCTCATGGTGGTGATGCTCGGGGTGGGAATGAGCGTATTGTTCCGGCAACTCGGCGGGGACTGGGTCATCGAGGCGAGCCACCTCGTGCAGGTGCCAGTGGCGGACAGCCTGAGCGGGTTCCTCGGGTTTCTGCAATCGCCCGACTTCTCACAGTGGTCGAACCCGGCGGTGTACATCGCCGCTGCGACGCTTGCTGTCGTGGCTTCGTTGGAGACATTAGTGAACCTGGAAGCGGTCGATAGGATCGATCCGCAGCAGCGTACCTCGCCCCCAAGCCGGGAACTGCTGGCTCAGGGGATCGGGAATGTGACCGTCGGGTTGATCGGCGGACTTCCGATCACGTCAGTCATTGTCCGAAGTTCGGTCAATATCAATGCTGGGGGCAAGACGAAGCTCTCAGCGATCGTCCATGGAGTGTTATTGCTGGTCAGCGTCGCGTTCTTGCCGGTATGGCTGAACTCGATTCCTCTGGCCTGCTTGGCGGCCATCCTATTGGTCACGGGAGTCAAATTGGTCAGCCCCGCATTGGTGAAGCAGATGTGGAGCCAGGGACGGTACCAGTTCATTCCCTTTGTGCTGACTGTAGCGGCCATCGTCCTGACCGATCTGCTGATCGGGATTCTGATCGGGCTGGCGGTGGGCATCAGTTTCATTCTCCACAGCAACATGCGCCGCCCGATCCGCCGCTTCGTGGAGAAGCACCTGGGCAGCGATGTGTTGCACATCGAACTGGCCAATCAGGAGAGCTTCCTGAATCGCGCCGCCCTGTCCAAGGTGTTAGGCGAGGCGCGCCGCGGCGGGCACGTCTTGCTCGATGCGCAGAACACGGACTACATCGATCCGGACGTGCTTGGCCTGATCCGGGACTTCAAGGAGCAAACGGGACCGGCGCGAGGTGTGGAGGTGAGTTTGCTTGGGTTTCGGAGCGAGTATGAACTCGAGGATCATACCCAGTATGTGGACTATTCCACCCGCGACCTTCAGCATGCACTCACCCCGCAGCAGGTATTGCAAATCCTGAAGGACGGCCATGCACGGTTCCGCACTGGCCGACGCCTGACTCGTGACCTCGTCCGCCAGGTGGATGCCACGGCCGAAGGGCAGCATCCCTTAGCTGTCGTGCTCGGTTGCATCGACTCTCGCGTACCAGCCGAGTTGATCTTCGATCTGGGGGTGGGTGACATCTTCAGTGTTCGCATCGCCGGCAACGTCACAAGCCGAGAGGTTCTGGCTAGCGTGGAGTTCGGGTGTGCTATAGCCGGGGCCAAGTTGGTCCTGGTGATGGGGCATACGCGGTGCGGCGCCGTGACCACGGCGATCAACCTCATCTGCGCGAGCAAGACTGCCGTCGAGGCCACAGGTTGCCAGCACATCGACCACATCCTAAAAGACATTCAGCTATCGATCGATCCAGCTATCTGCGGCACCGTCGAAGCACGATCGGCGGCCGAACGGGAATCGTTCGTCGATGCCGTGGCCCGTCGCAACGTATTGCGGGTGGTTAGACAGATGCGCCTGCAGAGCCGGACGCTCGGAGGCCTTGTTCAGGAACGGCGGATCGCGATCATCGGCGCGATGTACGATGTCGGCACGGGAGAGATCGAGTTTCTGGCAGAGGACGGAATGCATCACGTGATGTCTCAGAACGGGGTTTGACCGCGCGAATGAGGAAACTGGACGATCGAGCTAGGAGGATGCTTAGAGAGAGGTAAGGATTGGATCCCTTTAAGAGGACTAGGGAGCACCCTAGGTCTCTTTCTCCTCTGTCCACGGTATACCAGACTCAGCAGGATGCGAGAGACACAATAAAACAAAGACGCGAGCTTAGATTACCCTACGCGGAATAAACCGGCGCCTCCACGCCTGGAAAGGCTCTCGTGGCAGGTTTTCAATGAGCGGCTCAATGGTGAGCGCGATCTTGGTCCTCATGCTGACCGGTCTCTTAACCGTAGGTGTGGGACTGATCTATTCCACCGGCAGTTCCGATTCCAGCAGTCAAGACATCCAGCCGGTGTTTTTCAGCCATGCCCGCCATGCCGGCGAACTGAGGATCGATTGCCTCTATTGCCATCGCTCGGCTGCTGTGTCGGCTGTCGCAAACGTGCCCTCGATGCAACTCTGTTTGAGCTGCCATCGCAATCTCGTCGAGGAAACCACGGAGACCCTGAAGCTGTTGGCCTATTGGGAGAACAAAGAACCGATTCCCTGGATCAGACTGCATCGGCTGCCGGACTTCGTCTATTTCACGCACGAAATGCATCTGCGCACCGGGTTGCAATGCGTGAATTGTCATGGCCAGGTTAAGGAAATGTCGTCGACACCTCGTGCCGCCAGTTACGAGATGGGCTGGTGCCTGTCCTGCCATCAGCAAAACGGTGGTTCTCAGGACTGTTTGACGTGCCACAAATAGAGGACGTGAGGGGTAAGGGGTAAAGGGTGAGGTGATGGAGACACTGGAATCTTATTCGCCTAACGCCTTACTCCTGACGCCTCACGCGATGAAATGGATTTAAAACGTCGGACATTCCTCAAAACAGCCGCCTTTGCCGCCACTGCGAGTGTGCTACCCGGTTGCGAACGTCAAGCGCACCGGCTCATTCCGTACCTCCTACCGGACGATGAAATTATTCCTGGAGTCGATAACTGGTATGCCTCCACCTGTCACGAGTGTGCTGCTGGCTGTGGTGTGCTTGTTCGGGTGATGGAAGGGCGAGCGAAAAAAATCGAAGGCAATCCCGATCATCCGCTGAATCAAGGGAAGCTGTGCGCCAAAGGACAGGCGTCCTTGCAAAGTCTGTACAATCCTGACCGGTTGAGACAGCCGCTTCAGCGGAAGGGTCGGCGAGGTGAGGGCACGTTCGAACCGATCGAATGGGACGAGGGTTTGCGCCGATGTGTTGAAGCTCTGCGGGGCAAAGCGGCTCCCATCATGATTTCCCGGCCTGTGTCAGGAACGCTGGGCCGGTTGTTGAGCGATTTCATGAAGGGGATCGGCGGCCGGCTCTATCGCTATGCGCCCGATGCCGAGATCCCGCTTCATGCCGCCTGGCGAGACTGCATGGGGGTTGATATCGCTCCTCGATATGATTTCGCGCATGCCGACTACCTCTTGTCATTCGGCGCCCCGTTCCTCGAACAGTGGCTGTCGCCGGTGGCGATGGGCATTGCCTTCGGCCAAATGCGGCAAGGACGTCCAGCGACACGCGGGAGATTTATCCAGATCGAGCCTCGCATGTCGTTGACCGGCGCCAACGCCGATCGGTGGATTCCCATCAAGCCTGGGACTGAGGGACTGCTGGCGCTGGCCATCGGACATATGATGCTCCGTGACGAGCGGGTCACGATGTCTAAGCAGGAGCTGGCTCCATACAAGTCGTTTTATGGCGCGGTCGATTTGGAAGAAATTGAAAGCGCCACGGAGGTCCCGCACGAGCTGATCGTCCGCCTCGCCCGCGAGTTTTCCGAGGCGCGTGCTCCGCTTGCCATAGGCGGGGGTCCTGCCTGCGCCCATACGAACGGCACGGCTTCACTCGTGGCCATTCACGGCTTGAATGCCTTGGCCGGCAATCTTGGCCGGAAAGCCGGCGTGCAATTCATTCC
>JAKDNQ010000095.1 GCA_030456405.1 Nitrospira sp. | reverse complement strand
GGCAGAAAGTATTGGGGTATCGAGCGCAGTACGTTCGTGATCGATCAGGCCGGCAAGTTAAAGGCGATCTTTCGCAAGGTCAAGGTCGGCGGGCATGTCAATGAAGTCTTGGCGGCCTTAAAAGCCTAATTTTTACAGGATGCTGAAAAAGCCCGCCAGCGGCGTTCTCGGTTCCTCGAAATCCTCAACGTACCCAAGAGGGTACGACTCCGGTTTCGATTCACCTGCGGCCTTGCTGAACGGTCTTTTTGAGCATCCTGTTTGAGGTTTTTATTTTAGCTGTATGGACGATTCCGTCGCATCATAATAGTGTTCCCTAGGTTCATTGTGTGGCTGTGCGGTCTATGAGTTTTCTTTTCCGCAGGGCCGGTTTCTTCGCCGCCCTCATTTGTTTGACTGCGGCTACCAATCTCTCGGCTGCTGAGAAGACTTCCATAATCTTGACGGTTCGCGATAGTCTCACTTCGCCCAACCAAACAGCGACCATTGAAGCGACGCTCACAGGGAAGAGTTCTCTGACGGGGACGGGTCTGGGAGGAGAACCCATTGAGCTGCTCATCGCCGACAACGTTGTCGCAACCGCGATGACCGGCGGTGACGGACGCGCCATCTTGACATATACCTCAAAGACCAAAGGGATGATCCCCTTTACCGTGCGCGTCGCATCCACTTCGAGCATCGCCGTGACCGAAGCCGGTGCGAATCTGGCCGTGTGGGAACGTCGCAACCCTATCATGGCCGTGGAACTGGCATCGCTCATGGAAGACGCAGCCGGACAGGGGCTAGCCGTGGTTGTGCCTGGAAAAGAAGTGGAAGGGAGACGTCCCCTGCCTGATGCCGCGGCGGAGCTCGGGAAGCTCACGCAGTTTTACTACAACGTGCTCTATGTGGCGATGAATGATAAGGCGGTGGGCAGCAACGATCAGGTGGGCGCGCAAGCCAGGCAATGGCTCAAGGATAAGAAATTCCCGGCCGGGCATATCATCGTGTTGCCGTCCAGTCCCGAAGCGTTTGGGGCAAGACTGGATGAATGGCATGCTGCAGGCTGGACGACGCTCAAAATAGGAGTGGGCCGCACCAAGGCCTTTGCCGAAGCGTTTCTCCAGCGGCGTCTCGATGCCGTGATGGTACCGGAACCGGCTAGAGGCGAGGCGCCGCGGAAGGCGAAGGTAGCGAAGGCGTGGAAGGAGGTGCGGAAGAAGATGATGTAGCGGGTGACTGGACCATCCTTCTTGCTCGCAGAACGCGCACGATGAAGGGGGGAATGACACCCATGCAGGTGCCCTTGCTCCCGGAGCGCGCACGATAAGAATGTGCTCGCTCGACGGCCGCAGTGGGACCTGCATGGGTGCCATTCCCGGAGAGAAAACAGGCAAGCTTGGAAGGACTATTGATTAGAATGTGCTCGCCAGGGAAAAGAGCGCGTCTAGGCGCGCTCGGGGTAGGGCGGGTGAGAAAGTTGCGCGCAGTGAAGGACAGTCCATTCACCCGCTTGTCGGGATACCTTCCGCTCTGGGTGGAGGAGGAAAGTAGAAGACGAAAGATAAAAAGGATTGGAAGGGCACCCACGTTGGTCTATGTGCTCCCGGAACGCGCGCCCTGAGAAGGGCCTCGTTCGACGCCCGCACATAGACCAACGTGGGTGTCCTTCCAACAGAGGGAAAGCATGTGAGTTTGGCGGGACCATTGAGATGGATAACCGATCTTCGGCAAGAAACACCAACGCGTGTTATACGGATAGAAAACCAGAACGCCGCATCGTATGCGGATCAGTCTAATTATAGTTAGAAGCTTGGAGACGTAGTGAAAAGAAAAGAACGTAGCTTCTCAGCCCGCTCCAAGGCCGAGCAAGAATTCATGCTCGAAAATACCTGGTGTGGCGTTTGTAATGCCGCCGATCTTGGCCTTTACAAGCCATTCGAGTATGAAGAAGATGAAAAGATATTCGTTGAGGGCTTGTGCCGTAAGTGTGGAAATCGCGTCGTATCAGAAATAAAAGAAAAAACGTGAGAGAGGCTAACTCAAATTGAACGCGGTGCTGATGCATTCGGGCTGCTGTATCGGCAGCCCGGCGGAAGTCACGTGATTTTTCGTCATCCGAACGGCAGCATGCTTTCCGTGCCCGCCCGCCGACCGATAAAGCCAGTGTACGTGCGAAAGTTTGTGCGCTTGGTCGAGGAAGGAGTCGCCGAATGAAAAAATCCAACGTTGCATATCCTTTTGAAGTTCGTCCCCTCTCGAAAGAAGAGGGCGGCGGGTACAGCATTTACTTCCCCGATCTTCCCGGTTGCTGGTCTGATGGAGCCACACCGGAGGATGCAATTGAGAATGGCCGGGACGCGCACCGGTTAGTGTAGCACGTGAAGGCTCTTCAGCATGACTCCTCCCCGCAACATCGTCCGCATCGATCATGAGGCAAGCCGAACCCATGCTTGGCGAGTTACGCTGCAACGACACAACGATATCATCGTGAAGACGTTCTCCGACGCAATCTCTGGCGGGAAACGCAAGGCCTTGAAGGCTGCTGAGGCCTATCGAGACGAACTGCTTCGCCGGTATTCTCCCTACGCCCATGCCATCTGGGTCCGCACTCGTCTTCGTCGGAACAATACATCGGGCATTCCTGGTGTCGACAGATATGAGGAACGTGTCAATCCTCATACCGGCTCCGTTCGTATCTTTTGGCTGGCTTCCTGGGTCAACGAACAAGGCGACAGCCGTAAGCGCAAGTTCGCGGTTTCTCACTATGGAGAGCGCCATGCCAAGCGTCTCGCCGTCGCAGAGCGTGAGCGTCAGCTGAGCCTCGTCTGTGCTATCAAGAGTGGCATCTTATGATCCACAACTAGATGGTCAACCGAATCGGCTAATCTGAAAAACCACCTACCTGTGCTGGTCGCACGAAGATTGAGAGAAAGAAATAGTTGGAATGACTGCTGCGTCCCTTGGATGCGCACAGCGACGGGCACAGATGCCGTCTTTGCATCATCCTCCCCAAAACCCTTGCCCGCCGTAATGTCCTGCCTAAATTTGTAAACACCTGTGTTGTATTCGATCGGAACTAGGGAGTCCTAGTTCCGCAAGCGATGAGAGGTACTTGAGCGAATGTAAGGCCGTCATCCCCGTTCATCTCTCTATCGCCAAGCCATACATTTGCTGAGCCGTTTATTGAATCGGATTTGATTCACCTCATGAATCTCTTTCGATACAGGCGTTCGCGATCAGGGGATGTGAATGATAGATGCGTTCTTACTCATCAATACGTACAACGCTGAAAGTAAAGAGATTAAGGATGCCACCCGATGATTCGACGCTCATGTCCCATGCTGGCATCAAGCTTGCTGTTAACGAATGTGGAATCGCACAAGGGACCCTAGCAGTGAACCAGAATCTCCGCATCTTATCCGGATCGGTCTGATTGTTTTAGATGCATTCATGCGTTTGAAAGTCAACGCCATGGCTCGATGACACCCGATTCTTCAAATGTGGAGAGCCCCCAAGTCGGATTACTGATATTATTTCGATGGAGGTAAAACTGTGATGGGTACAAAAAATACATCATTCGGTCGGATTTTTTTGACCTCTCTGGCAGTTCTGCTTCTGACTTTTTCAGTCGCATGCTCGTTTACAGGCACTGAAGCCGAAGTAGCACGCTTTTGTTCAGAATTCGAGGACCTTCTGCTTACTGAGGTATCTCAAGGTCCTCTTTTGAACGTATTTGAAAATCCAGGGATGATCAAAGTGATACATGGGTCCGGCACTGCAATACATGATTTCGTTCGCGACGATCCAAATTTTATCAAGGTTGAGCAAAGTGTGGAAATTCCGGACTACGCTAACAAGGCAACGGTATTTCTTAATGGTTGGAAATCGACTTATCTCGGTGATGACGATCAGAATGTCGTGGGGATAGGAACCTTAGTCGGTAGAATCAGACTTGTGGACATCAGGCCTGGGGGCAGAAAGCTGACATGGAATGCGGTGGGATTGCTCAGGGATAATGATGCCAAGGAGTCCTATGAATGGACCTACTACTATACGGTCATCGCCTGGAACGACGCAGCGCTGAATGTGATAGTGAATCACGACGACGCGGATAACTTCTGTAAAGCTGGAACGGGCAGCTCGGACAACTTCTATTTCGCCAAAAACAGAACAACGACTACCGCGCTTTCATCGTTTAGTTCTTTTCTCCAAAACTTTAATTTTCCTCTTAGAGGAACTGTGGCCATCCTCCCGCGGGGATTTGGATTCGCTTATGATAATGACAACAACCTGCTCCAACTGGCATACAATTTGGATCACAGCGAAAATTTTTTGGAGTATGGCAAGAAATATCAAAAGGCATTCGAAGACGTATCCGCTCCGTTGCCACCTCTCATTAGCCTCGCCAATTCTGGCTTCGTAAGTTGGAACACTTACAGCATTCTTAAAGATAACGATCTGAGAAGAGATTACACATTTGGCGAAATGGTTTCTGCACTAGGCGGCAATGATGTTGGACTGTTGCAACCACCTTTTTCGATCCTTCCAAGGGGATCGGGCGCTAACGTTTGCCAGGGTGAACGCGGAGGGGTGAAGACCGAAGACTTTGTCATTGAGAATATTCCATTCGAATATGCAGTACCGATGCTGACAGGCTGGGATTTGCAGTATCCATGTGATGATGAGAACGTCAAGGAGATCGGAATCTGGATAGATAAATGGAGTTATAGTAAAGACCCTACCACTCCGACAGGAAGATTGAGCTACACTCTGTCTTCTGTTCTGCGTGACAGGGACGATGATCCCGGACACAAACGCAGTCATAAAGTCACCATCCTGGGGCTACGATCTACGGCTGGCGAGACGCGTAAATAGAAAGCGCAGTGAGTCCAAAAAGGTTCCGGTTCCAAAGCCCAAAAGAAAGCCAAAAAAGGTTCCAGAAGCCAAAAAAGGTTCCAGGAACCATTGATTAATTCACTCACCCAGGAGGCAAATATGGCAGTCGTATGGAACGGCGCGAAACGAATCGCTGTAGTTCCCGTGATCAACTCAGCGGTAGACCCCGGATTCCCTGCGGACTTCGAGTATGCAGTGGCCAATCGGACACTGTTTGATCCACAAGGGTCGCTCGGCCAAGATGACTCACTTCAGAACTACATCCAAGCTGTGTCATACGGAGGGGCGTCAATCGACGCGGTCTTCTTCCCGCCGGTAGCGTCAAATGGACCAGACGTCACAGGTGCCGCAATGCGCTCCCTTCCGAGCGGCCACGGCCTTACGCATTTGCTGGCGGTCCTGCCCCATTCCAATGGAGAACATAGGAATGGCAGGGCATGGTGGGACATCGCCCCGCTGAACGGTATCACCGCCTTTGCGCGCGTCGCCTTATTCTCGGATCCCCAGCTTACGCTCAGAGAGTCGACTGGTGTCTGGGCTATGGAAACTCTTCATATGTCGACCGAATTCGGCGATCTATACAACGTTAGTCCACATCTCGGTGGCTTTGATGTCATGGCCTCTGCATGGAACTCTACGCACCCATCTGTTCATACAAAGATGGCGATGGGATGGATTACGCCGAATCAAGTTGGAACACATAACTTCGGCAATACAACATACCGTCTTCATGCCGTCGGGTTGCGGCACCCGCCGCCGCCAGGAAGGGTAGCAGCCATTAAAGTTCCCTCTCACACAGGTGTCGGGCATTTCGTCGTCGAAGCACGCCTCCCTGTTGACCAGTACGAGATAGTCAACAATAGCAATGACGGCCTTCCAAGCCAAGGTGTAATTGTCTATCAGGTGCTTGGAGAGTTGAACGTTCTGTTGCGAACACCCATTGCACTTCAGGTGAATCAGCAGTACACAAATGCCGGTGAGAGCCTAGTGATTCGCGTTGATTCTTCAATTCCTGGTGGCATGCAAATTTCTGTATCTAGAACCGCCGGCGCTCTCTGCGCCCAAATTGCAAACAAGATTGGATCTTTGAACGAGGACCTGGAAACGGTTGAGGATATTAACGAGCGAAAGGAAATTTTTAAGGAGCTTGGGAGGCTCCGCAGACAGGCTGATCAACTTGGCTGCAACTTGTAGCCAGCCACGCAGATGAAAGCTAACCCCTCCATCGAGCGGACGTCTTACGGCGAGCTTCGCTTGCCCGCAGACGCCGGTCATGTTGAACGTTGAGGCTGTAACCCCCCAGTCCCCTCTCTCCCATGAGATAATTAGACGTACGGAACTTCAGAGGGAGGTCGTTGGGATGGCTCAATACAAACCCATTCACACAGGGCTGAAACTTCTACCAGTGGATTTTGACCAGCAGGTTATTCCCGGTAGTTTTGAACAGCTCTCTGCCACTTGGTCGATCACGAACTCGACCTCACCGAATTCCACGCCCACTACAAGAACGACGACGAAGGCGCTCATCATGGCAATCAGGGTCAGGCATGAGTATTGACTTATTGAGGCGCCCAATCTCGCTCTGTGCCACCTGGCGCAGTCGCCCGGAATCAAGTCGTAGGGCGAATGTATCTCCGTCATGGTGGAGGAGTCTCTACAAGGTATTTGTCCTGAGTGGTGACGGGCATGACGTTTCCATGTAAGAAAGTGTTATGAAATCGAAGTCTACATCCTCGACTTCCGGCCTGAGTGCTTCGCGGCGGCCCAGCAAGTTTGGCGACATACTGGCTCAAAGGAAGATCAGCGAAGCCCGAGGACTCACCCCTGAACAGCGGTTGCGCGTTGCGCTTCAGATTTCTGACGCTGCCGCCGCTTTCCAACGTGCCTGCTCCAAGAAGCGTTAGCGAAACTTCCTGGGCGTAAGTTCTCTGTGACACACATATCTTCCATTCTTTTCTCCTATCCTTTACTATAGGTCTCAGATTTCCTTCTTAATCTCCTTGCTGAATACCTTCGTAGCTTTCGGCCTCGTAGCGAGGCGGCGCCTTTGGCGAGGTAGGCTGTTGTGGGGAGCGATATACTGATTGTTTTAAGGAGGTTTTTATGCGCTATCGCATTGCCGTTCACCAGTCGGAAGAAGGTTTTTCCGTTTCAGTTCCTGGCTTGCCAGGGTGCTGGTCGCAGGGCACTACCGACGTCGAGGCGGTTGAGAACATTGAGGACGCCATTCGTGAATATCTTGCCGTAGTCGAAGAGCAGCTACGCGGTGAAAAGATTCGCGAGATTGACGTCGCCGTCTGATCGTGTCAAAGATTCCTGGCCTCACCCACCTTGATGAGGTACGCGCTCCGCATACGTCGACCCACCCATCATCCAGCCACTGAATTCAAATGTTGAGGCTCGTCAGCATGACTCCTCTCCGCAATATCATCCGCGTAGACCACGAGGCAAGCCGAACCCATGCGTGGCGAGTCACGTTGCAGCGACACAACGATATCGTCGTGAAGACATTTTCCGACTCAATCTCTGGCGGGAAGCGCAAGGCTTTGAAGGCTGCTGTGGAGTATCGAGAAGAACTGCTTCGCCGATATTCGCCCTACGCCCATGCCATCTGGGTCCGTACTCGCCTTCGTCGGAACAATAGGTCCGGCATTCCTGGTGTCGGCAGATATGAGGAACGTGTCAATCCTCATACCGGCTACACTCGTGTATTTTGGCTGGCTTCCTGGGTCAACGAGCAGGGCGACAGCCGTAAGCGCAAGTTCGCGGTTTCTCTCTATGGAGAGCGCCATGCCAACCGTCTCGCCGTCGCGGAGCGGGAGCGTCAGCTAACCCTCGTCTGTGCCAGCAAGAGTG
>JAKDNQ010000404.1 GCA_030456405.1 Nitrospira sp. | reverse complement strand
CTTCGGCGAGCGGACGCTCCTCAAAGATCACTTTCCCTTCCATCCACGCTGTGGATGCTGCAAGGGACACCCTTTCGATCGAAGACGGACCGCGCTGCGGCTCATAAGACACCTGCTCGCCGGCCGTGAGCCGCTGCCATTGCGCTGTCGATACCCCCTCCGCAATGCGCTGTACGTCTACGGCGCCTTCTACAACAGTCACCGTGACTTTCTCGGCCTCACGGCGAACGACGAACCTGGTCCCCACATCTCGAACCACTCCGCTCCCCGCCGTCACCTCGAATGGTCGATTCTGTTCATGAGATACGGCAAAATACGCTTCCCCCTCATGCAACACGATCGTCCGGCGGAACATGGAGATTGTAGTGGTCAGAGCCGTCCCTGTATTCAGTCTGACCGTAGACCCATCTGAAAGCGTCACCGTCTGTTGCTCGCCTTTGACCGTGCGATACTCCTTTACTTCCGGTGAGACCAGCCAATACCCCCCTGTGACGATCACGAGCAGACAGAGGGCCAGCGCCGCCGAGACCCAGCCGGCGCCACCACGTCTGACCGTTCGATATCTTTGGCTATGAGCCGCAGCCTCTCCGTCCAGAGCCGCACGGGTGAGTTCGTCATGCAGAAGCGGCTTGACCCCGTCCAAATCCGTCCACACTGTCGAAAGCGTTTCAAATTCCTGCCGGTGACGCGAGTCAGCTCCAAGCCATGACCGAAAACGTCGGCGATCTGCCCCCGTTGCGTCGCCGGACTGTAGAAAAGTAAACCACTGAAGCGCTTGGTCGGCTTCCAACGGTGTATCGCTATGTTCTGATTGCGAGTCTTGCATTTGATGACTGATTCTCCGCACACTCGTCCCACATGCTCCTTTGGTAAGACGCACGACCACACCTAAACCTGACTCGGAATTTCATCGATACCATGGGGGACCCTATGAGGGGTCGATGCGGTTGCGTCTTCGTTGTCTTCGACCCGCCGACGGCAATGGGCCATGGCTTTCATGACGTGTTTTTCCACCATGTTTTTCGATATGCCGAGACGTCCGGCAATCTCCGCATGGGGAAGATGCATAAACTTGTGAAGGAGAAACACCTGACGACATTTCGGGGGCAATTCTGTAATCGCATCATGCAGAAGATGGACACGCTCTTTCGCCTCCACCGTATCGTCCTGGCGAGGCGCGGCAGACGGCACATCCTCGATCGCGTCCAATTGAGCGGTGCGTTCATCACGGATTCGTTGCCGCCGAAAGAGATCTACGGTGAGATTCAATGCCGTCTTGTATAGAAAAGCTCGCGGTTGAGCGACCGCCGCCAGATCTTTCATGCCTCGAACACGGAGGAAGGTATCCTGTACGACGTCGGCCGCCTGTTCCCGGCATCCTAATTTGGCGGTGAGGAATCGCAGGAGTTCACCGGAGTACTGATGAAAAAGCGACGTTTCGAGAGCAAGACGCTGATCAGGCATAGGTATTACTCAAGTTGATAATTCAGGGGGATCAGCATCACGATGGGCGGCCCATCCAACCGATGACTGAGCGTCAAGGGCGACGCCGCTTGCAACGCATCGAGCGCGGCGCGATCGAGAACAGGATATCCGGAACTTTCCTCGATTTCGGGATTCGCAATACGGCCGTCGTCGTATATGCTGACTTGCACAACCACCCGCCCCTGTATATGGCCGGCCTTCGCTGACGCCGGATAGACTTTCACTCGTTCCAGCTTTGCCCTGAGCGTATCCATCAGCCACCCGTAATCAGGGAGAGCCATTCGGTCGATCAGCTCTCGGGTGAGAATCGGTGGGCGCTGCAGCACGGTCGTACTCTCAGGTTGGGTCTCAACCTGAAGGCGGTTCGAATCATGCTGGCTCTCCACTTCAGGAGGAGGCTGGACGGTTTCAGATGTTGTCACAACAGGCATGACGGCGGCTCGCTTGAGAGCATCGGTCTTCCGGAGAAATTGCTCGGAAACAGGTTCTTGATCGGCCTGCTGCCTGGGGACGACAGCAGGAGTCGCCATGTCTTGCAGAACGGGCTCGTCCCGATGACTTGCGTATGCCTCAACCTGTTCCAGCGGGCGAGCATCGGCAATGACGCCAGGATCACTCTCTGCGACAGCCTCAATTTCTTGGGATTCGATACCGTCGGCCACCACGGCCTCCACTCTAGGCGCGGCCATGAGCGAGACCTCCCAACGAAACGGCTCCTTCTGAGGAATCGCCCGCAGGGAAGTCATGTACAGGTTGCTGAGGACAACGATCGCCAATATGACGGCATGGATCAGAGCGGATATACTCCATCCCAGAAGCCTGGCCGGTTCGAGCCCATGGTTCGCTTCTATGGCATACGGCCGAGACGCGACTGGGTGACTAGCGTATGCCCTGGCTCTTGGAAGAGCACAATCAACCAGGCGGGCTCCGGGGTATTCAATCGCCGAATCTTGCCACGTGCGCAACTGCGATCTCAGCGCTTCACCAGTCTGATGTCGTCCCATGTTTTGTTCAGGAAGGACAGCGATCCGATAGTTGTGCAAGTGCCTACTCATATCCGTCATGAAATATAAAAGCCCAAGGTCGCCGGTCGGCGATCTTGGGCTCTGGACTTAAAGTACTCTGGCCTCTTGCCGAATGCCTTATGAACTGGGCGGCATCGGCGAATTAATGACTTTGATAATTGATATCAATACATGTACGGCGCAGCGCCTGTCAACCCCCTCCGCCTCATTGCCCACCGCGTAATGCCGGCAATAGGAACATCACACGCCGGTGCTTTCTCACGAGCTGAAGCCGTGTTAGCATGGACCCCACGATGCTGATTGACACCCATACACATCTCGATGACGCCCGCTACAACGACGACCGGGAGGCGATGATCGCCCGTGCCAGGGAAGCCGGTGTCGAAGCCTTCGTCACCATCGGCTGCGATCTGGCGACCAGCCAGGCAGCAGTTGCGCTGGCAGAGCAAT
>JAKDNQ010000403.1 GCA_030456405.1 Nitrospira sp. | reverse complement strand
GTAATCGTAGATGTTCAGACGGCCATCTCGGCTGCGAAGGCCAGACGCTGCGGGGAGCTTGCCGCCTATGCTTGCCGCGCGCCGCTGCGCTATTTCGTGATGAACTGCATAGATATTACGGACTAGTCTGATTCAGGATGAAGAAGAACCCTTTCATCATCCGTTCCAAACACTTCATATACGAATGTGTATAGTGTAATGTATTGTATCCTGCGAGACATCGAATTCATTTTCAGTGATTTTGAATGAACGGAATTCAGCATCACCTTGGAACACGACGTGATGAAAAGCTATATAAGCAAGACGTTTCAGCCTATGGCAGTCTTGATGCTCGCGCTCGCTGGTTTGGCAGGCTGGGACTACGAATCGCATGCAGCCGGGAATGCGAATCCTGCCAGTGTGGCGGAGCTGAAGCAAACTTTTCGCGATCTCTGGCTTGGGCACATCTATTGGGTGCAGCATGCCGTATTAGATAGCGTGAAGAACAGTCCAGCGGAGCGCGATACCGTGAAGAAGGAAGTCGACTCCAATACGAAACAGATTGCGAGTGTGTTGATACCATTCTACGGTGAAGCCGTGTCGCAGAAATTCCTGAGCCTGTTGGATGTCAACATCGACGCAGTGAGAGAGTACTCGGAAGCCACCACTGCAGGGCATAAGAGTCAGCAGGATGCCGCGCTTGCCCGCTTGGCGAGCAATGCCAAGGACTTCGGTGTATTCTTTAGCGGAATCAACCCCCATCTGTCAGAATCCACCGCTCGAGGGTTGCTTGGCGCGCATGGAGCCCATCATGTGCTCCAAATCAACCAGTACAAGAAAAAGGATTACGCTCATCTCGATGAAACCTGGAAGATGATGCGAGAACATGTCTACGTCATAGCAGATACCTTGACTCAGGCGTTAGTGAAACAGTTTCCGAACAAGTTTTCATGACTGGTGATGGACGCCGTCGTAGGCGTCGATCTGAGGAAACAAGACAAAATAGTAGGCGGCTTCACATGAAGCCGCGGATCACAGGCCCCGAGGCTCAGTGAGAACCTCGGTGTCTTTCTTTCCTTAAGTCAAGAAGCACCGGCCTTAGCCCCCAAATCCGGACGCAACATCCTTCCAAGGATACTTCGGCCACCCCTCTTCATTCATCACCGTCCGTCTAGAATGAATTCCTAAGGTTAGCTCTCGCAAAACGCATCTCGTATCTTGCATGCGACGATGCAGGCACATCCATTCCGTTCCGTGTCTGTCCATGCTCCGAGACTATTGAGGAGGATGAAGAATTCTTCACCCAACGTTCACGATTCGTTCATCTTGATCAGCTACCCTGAGTTTCAGGAAAAGGCATCGAGAGGACTCAACCTGTTGGCCTGCATTTAGCGATAAGAGAGTGATTGATCAATCGTACTTCGAAGGGGGCTTTATGAACAAGATCCATCAGTCTATAGCTGTGTTGGGACTCGTGCTCGTGAGTGTGGCAGGTTGTAACTACGAACCGCGAGCCGTCGGAGATGCGAACCCGGCCCGTGTGACAGAGATGCAGCAGACCCTTCGTGATCTCTGGGTCGGGCACATCTTTTGGGTTCGGCACGTCGTGTCGAACATCGCGACGAACGATCCTGAGGAGCGGGAGGCCGCCGAGACGGAAGTCGTGACCAACACCAAACAGATCGCGCAGACGATGACACCTTTTTACGGTGAAGCGGCATCGGAGAAATTCTATCGCTTGTTGGATGGCAATATCGGCGCAGTAGAAGAATATTCGGAGGCAACCGCCGCGGGGAACAAACAGCAGCAGGATGTTGCGCTGGCCCACTTGGCATCCAACGCCGACGAGATGGCCGATTTTCTGAGCCATCTCAATCCCTATCTACACAAAGACACCGTTCGGAGCCTGATCGCAACACATGGAGCGCACCATGTCCTACAAATCAATCAGTACAAGGCCAAAGACTATGCGCCTCTAGGAGCCACGTGGCCGATGATGCGACAACATATCTATGTCATTGCGGATACGTTCACGACGGCATTGGTGAAGCAGTTTCCGAGCAAGTTTTCGTGACTGGTGTGCGCGGCGTCGTCTGTGTCGATTTCGAGGGAATAACGCAGAGCGGTACGCGGCTCTCCTTGAGACCGGGACTGGCGCCGTTTCATGTGTGGATAGAAGAGAGGGGAAGGGAAAGCGAGTCTCATTTTAGAGATTCACGACATGATAATCCCAGTAGAACTGGCGATAAAGAGGCCATTCGAACAAAAGGAATGAAACCATGCTTCGCATAATATTTTCAATCTTCTCGCTCTTCATCATACCCGCCGTTGTGCTCATGACCCCTCTGGTCGCCCACTCGGATCCGGCAAACTCCGAAGAGATGGCTCATATGAAAGCTGGTCATCAAAAGGTCGAGGGTGTGGTGACTGAGATGAAGTCCGGTCTCTATACCGTTAAGACGTCTACCGGCGCTACGCTCACGCTGGCCGAATCGGCGGCCGTCCGCAACGGCCATAAGGCCCCAAAAGTCGGTGATGAAATGACCCTCTGGGTCAACGAAGGTAACATGGTCATGGATGCCCGCCCGAAGGGAGAACCGGGCAAGGCTCCTCGCTTCATCACCGGTATGCTCGCCTCGATGAATAATGAACATTCCCAGATGACGCTGTCGACGCCGGGAGGGGAGAAACATTTTAACATCAGACCTGAGAGCCGCATGTTCAGAGATATTGCTGTCGGCGATGAGGTCACGATCGAAGTGAATGATACGGGAGAGGTCAACGATATTCATAAGGACAAAAAGTGAGGCGTTTTCAAATCTTCGATGTGAGGCGCGCTCACAGATTTATCGTTGTGCCTCGATTGGAGCAGATCCAGAGAAAGGGATACGCCCGCCATCGAATTTCCCTGGGCCTGTTATATCTCACTTCATGCCTATCCGGTTGACTCCGAAGCACACAACTGGTCGTAGGCAGAGGAGC
>JAKDNQ010000402.1 GCA_030456405.1 Nitrospira sp. | reverse complement strand
AGGCCGGAGTGGAAGGGACCGCACTCCGCGTCAAAGCCCCCTTGCTGATGCTGACGAAGGCGGACATCATCCGGCGAGGGATCGAACTCCATGTCCCATTCCATTTGACCCATAGCTGTTACGATCCGGTGGGAAACCTCGCTTGTGGACGATGCGATAGTTGCGTGATTCGGCAGGAAGGATTTGCGAAGGCTGGGGTTGTGGATCCTATTGCATATGCGATAACCTCGGGATGTTGATACAGGCAGCCAGCGTCGTTCTCGACTCATCGAAATCCTCAACGTACCCCATACGGGAAAAGAGCCGTTCCAACAGCTCGGGGTTGGGCGGGTGAGACAGATACGCCTCCGGTTTCGATTCGCCTGCGGCCTTGCTGACCATCCTGTTTGAACATCCTGTAGTGACGTTCAATTGAACAAGATAAGCAATACTGATTCTAGGAAAATCACGATGACGAAAAAATTTCGGATAGGAGTATTGCTGCTGGGGCTGAGCCTCCTCGCGGCCTGCGATTCCTCGGAGCCTCCCAAGGCAACAGCCGCAAGCGAGCCCGTGCCGACCGAGTTCCAAACGGGCGAAACCACATTCAACGCGAACTGTTCAGTTTGCCACGGAAAGCAAGCAGCTGGAACCGACCACGGACCTCCGTTGGTGCATAAAGTCTACGAACCGAACCATCACGGAGACCAGGCCTTCCAACGGGCAGCAGCCAACGGCGTTCAGGCGCACCATTGGCAATTCGGCAACATGCCGAAGATCGACGCAGTGAAACCTGACGACGTCGACCAGATCGTAAAGTATGTGCGGTGGCTCCAACGCCAGGCAGGCATCCAATAAAAGGACGGGGAGCAGCCAGACCATCCTTTGTGCTCGCAGAACGCGCGCCCTCGGAAGGGCCTCGTTCGATGCGCGCAGTGAAGGACAGTCTGACTGCTCCCCTAAAAGCGAAGTAGGGAAAACCAGAAGGTATTTGCGCGCAGTTGGGATCATTCCAGCCACCCATAAAACCTATAAGAATTTTCGTCTTCAAACCCACGAAGATTCAACGTGTCAGATCTAGCCTCCGCGTCCTCAATCAGATCGTTGAAGTGCGGCCTTGGAGTATCGTATCGGGGAGCATACGTTCGAGCCCATGACATGAACACACAAATCCCAGGTGCCGGGGTTGTGCCATTCGCAGTGATAGCGGTAGTATGCCGGTCAGTACGCTCAATAGTTACCCGGATTCTGAACCAACATCTATGCCGCTGTTTACGGTCTCGAAGACGACTCTTCAGCAGGTCGCACAGTCGAAGTTCACGTCGGAGAAGATTCTCCAGCAACTTGTTGAGAAGAATCTCGACACGGTCTTTAAGTGCCGCCTTGTGGCGACCGAATTCTCGACGGGAGCCCAGCATGCGGGGCGAATCGACACGCTGGCTCTTTCAGAGGACGACAATCCGGTCATCATCGAGTACAAGGTCGTCGAATCGTCCGACCTCGTGAACCAGAGCCTGTTCTATCTGTCCTGGATTCAGGACCACCGGGGCGACTTCGAGATCGCCGCGCAGAAGGCGCTTGGTCCAAAGGTGCAGGTCGACTGGTCGGCTGTCCGAGTCATCTGCATTGCGCCGAACTACCGCAAGTACGATCTGCATGCGGTACGCATGATGGGCGCGAACATCGAGTTGTGGACATACCGGCTCTTCACAAACGACGTCCTCTACTTCGAAGAGGTACTTCAAAAGTCAGAGCCGCGCGTGGGTGAGGCTCCGATGTCCGGCAAGAACCCCGTGATGGTGGCCGCCGGTAAGAAGGCTGCCGCAGCGAGGGCAACCGGGTCGTACACCTTTGAGCAGCACGTCGACGGCAAGTCCCAGGCGATGCGCGAGCTGGCGGTCGGGGTAAACGACTTCATCACTGGGCTGGACCCTTCGATTGAGGTGTCGCCCAAGAAGTTCTACGTTGCTTACAAGACCTCCCAGAACATCGTGTGCATGGAGATCAAGCAACAACGGGTGTTGCTGTACCTGAAACTCGACCCAAAAGTCGTGCGTGGGCCGAAAGGCACCTCAAGAGATGTGTCGAATGTCGGCCATTACGGCACCGGCGACTTGGAGGTCTCGATCAAGAACCAACCCGACTTCGAGTCCGCTAAGCCGTTCATTCAGCAGGCCTACGAGCAGGTCGGTGGATGAACTGGCTAACAACCGCTTGCAGGCGACGGCGCGTTGCGTGATCATGCTCGCGCGCCGCCACTGAATCGGCAACGTTATGCAGCATTGAACGCCACGCGGCGGCGCTTCTTCCGATGTCCCGTATCGAAAGGCTGAAAAAGCCCCGCGATCAAAATCCTCTGTCTCTACGGTCATCACAACGCCTCCCGCTCCTCGCTCAGAAGGGTTTCGCTCTGTAAGCACCTGGCTCGGTCTCGTCATTGCTCCTGTTTCGCATTGCCCGTTCGGCCTCCACACGGCACCGCTCTGCTGCGATCATTCGGTCGAGTTCTGCAATATGCTTCTCGGCGAACGCGTTGACCGCCTGCCGTTCGTCTGTCAGCCAGTGCCTCAGCGAATCCTTCTTGACCCGCCATGCTTCCGCAAGCCCGAATTCACCAGAAACCACACCGGTGCTGTCGATGCTGGTCAGTACTCCACTCATTTTGCGGTCGTCATGTGGAAATCGCGACAGAATCTCTTTCAAGACCACGTAGGTGGATGTCTCACCAGGATAGTTCTGGAGAATCGCCAGGGAGAAATCTGCTTCCGTGTCGCCGCCGGCTTTTACCAACATGGCGAGCGCGGCAGCGAACTCCGGGGTGCAGTTGGGAAACGCTCTGCTGAGCAAGCTCCCCCCTCGAAATCGGAATTGCTCCCGGTCTTGAGCGAACCACAACAGTCCCTTGCTGATGGCGAGTTGAGGGTCTTTCGAGAGTACCTGTTCCAGTCCATGGAACTCAGACGGCACCGCCTCGAACCGCTCTTCGTCGC
>JAKDNQ010000401.1 GCA_030456405.1 Nitrospira sp. | reverse complement strand
TTGCCGACGGCAAAGCCCGCACTATCCAACACATGCTGGTCACGACCTTTTGGCATCCCAATGGCACGCCCATGTCCGCGCAGCAATTCTTGGAAATGCTGTTCGGCAGACTCCCTGAGTTTTTCAAGAGCGAAGCGGAACTCCGTGCTCTCTGGAGCCTTCCTGACACGCGAGCCAAACTTTTACAGGGACTCGCTGAGAAAGGTTTCGGGCATGATCAGATGGCCGAAATGCAAAAGATCATCGAGGCTGAGAAGAGCGACCTCTTCGACGTGCTGGCGCATGTCGCCTATGCCTTGCCAGTCATCACCCGTCAGGAACGAGCGGAAAAGGCCAAGGTGGAAATCAGTACCCACTTCAACGGCAAGCAGCAGGTCTTTCTTGATTTCGTGTTGGCGCAATATGTGAAAGTCGGCGTGGAGGAACTCGCGCAAGACAAGCTCTCACCATTGCTGAAGCTCAAATACCACAATGCCATTGCCGACGCCGTGGCCGACTTGGGAAAGCCAGAAGAGATCGGAAAGGTTTTCGTGGGTTTTCAGAAATATCTGTATCAGGATATGCGTCCCTCCCGGCAGCCGACTCTTGGAGCTTAGTTTACATGCCTCCAGTCCCTACTCCGATCCTTCGCCTCACTCACATAGATAACATCGAAACGATCATTATTGATCAGAGTTGGTATTGTTGGTGACTCTTCTATCTATGATTCGTAACGCCACAGGTAATCTCCTTCAAGCTGACGTCGAAGCTCTCGTCAATACTGTCAACTGCGACGGTTTCATGGGCAAAGGCATTGCTTTGCAATTCAAGCAGGCCTGGCCGGAGAACTTTGACGCCTATGCCAAGGCTTGTCGCGCTAAGGAAGTTCGTCCTGGACAGATGTTTATCTGGGAATCTGGCCGAATGGTCAATCCTCGATACATTGTCAACTTCCCAACAAAACGACACTGGAGAGAAAAAGCTCTTATCGAGGATATTCGAAGCGGGTTGCGTGCGTTGGTAGCAGATGTGCAGCGGTTGGGTATAGGCTCCATTGCGATGCCACCGTTAGGTTGTGGCAATGGCGGTCTTGATTGGCGAGATGTACGACCCCTCATTGAACTTGCCTTCGCTGAATTACCGAACACGCAAGTGCAATTATTCAGTCCGTTGGGAGCCCTATCTCCTCCACGCTAGCTTGCCTATCTTTTCAGGGTAGCCTGGTTGATCCTCGGTTGCGCGCGTCGAACGTGCACCTTCTGAGCGTGCGCGTTCCGCGAGCAAGAAGGACACCTGGCTGCTCCTCCCCATATCCTCCAAGTTCGCCCATTCTCTCTTCAGGGATGGGGGCTGATTGATCTTCCACTGCACGCCTCTTTCTCACCCGCCCCCCGCTGGCACGCCGAGACGTGCCACTAGCCCGAGCGAGGGCCTTCTGATTCCCCAACTTCCCCAGAGGGAGTAGGCAGATTGTTCTTCACTGCGCGCATCGGACGAGCACATTCTTATCGTGCGCGTTCTGCGAGCAAGAAGAACGGTCTGCCTGCTCCCTCTGGTCATTCTGAGGCCGCGCGTTGCGCGAGCACAGAAGATCATCAGCCTCCATCCCTTTCTCTCCTCTGTTCTGCGAGCAAGAAGGCACCAGGTCGCTCTCTCCTCATTCTTATGGGCGTGCGCGTGAAGGTGGATGAATCGGCGAGCGTTTGAGCGGACTATGATCGTAACGGATTCAGGGTTGGCTCAGCTTGAGGGCGGCGGCGACGATCGGTTTGGCCCAGTTCGTTGTGGGTGCCAGGTCCGGCGGACCGAGAATCTTTCCTCGCTCCATGTGCAGCATTGGTGTCGGCTTTGGTGTTCGTCCGGCTGCGGGGTCTGCGTCTACGCTGTTGTCGTACACATGCAGGGTTGTGAGGTGGGGAAGCAGCGCGATGAGGTTGAGACGGCTATGTTCGTAGCGCCGGTGGATGGTTTCATCGGGGATGTCGTGGCCGCCTTGGCTGACTCGGGCCTGCACGCGATCGATATGCAATTCCGGGCTGGACAGGCCCATGTACCAGACATGCACCTCGATGCCTTGTTCGGCGGCTTGTATGAGGAGGTTTGTGATGGTGTTTCCGCCGAGGGTGGTCTCGATGGCAAAATCGAGGCGCTCTTCGACCGCCCGCTTCAGCAGCCTCACGCCCTGGCGCCAGGCTGCGCTGTTGGCGTTGGCCTGTGTCAGGGTAGCGTCTTTCTCTCTGAGGGCGCGGGCTACTTCGTCCGGATTGAAATACTCGCCGCCATGTTGACGGACGGCTGCACCGCCGATGCTGCTCTTCCCCGCCCCATTGACGCCGGCCAGCACATGAATACTTGGCTGCCGGGAGGCGCTCATGCCCGTGCGGCGATGGGACCGCCCCGTGCTCGTTTGCGCGCTGGTGCGCGATGCTCTTTGGCGGCTTTGACTGCGGCGCGCCCGAGTTCGGCTGGTGAGGCATTGAAAGCGGCCTCCACTCCCTTTCGCGCTTGCGGTGTTTGCATGCGGGCCAGCAACCCGTCGAACTCCGCGTTCAGATCGTCAAGCGATCGGCCTCGTTCTTTCACCAGTGATTCGAACTCGGCGAATGAGAGGAGCACAGCCTTGGGTATGTCGTGACGGGTAATGGCGACCGCGCCACTGTGCATGGTTTGCTCCAGAATCGCGCCGAACTCGTTCTTGACTTTCGTGGCCGTCACTGTGGCGATGTCTACAAGCTGGCCATAGCTATTTCTGAACGTGAGCTTCGACATGGTGACCTCACTAGGGGGCATGGAATAACCAATACAGCCAAATTGTACATATTAGCCATTTATAGGTCAAGCGGACGCATGGAGGTAGCGCGAGCACAGAAGATCACAGGCTACACGCTCTTTTTTCTATTTCAGCAAATGATCCGAGATCAGCGCTGCAAGTTCGGCCGGCTCCACCACGCCTTCGCGGGTGAGGAGCAGCTTGCCGTTTGAAAAGAAGTGCG
>JAKDNQ010000400.1 GCA_030456405.1 Nitrospira sp. | reverse complement strand
TCTTCCAGGACGGCCTGTATGTCTGAGAGCCCGAGTTCAGCCAGTATTGTAAAGGCCTCGATCCGTACATATTCTTGCTGGTCGCGGATATGGCTGGTGAGAAAGCTGAGCGCCAAGGGACGTAGCAGGGCTGGATCGTCCGGTTGACCCGTAGGAACAAGCCGCTGATAGAGCGTGAGGGCTTCTTCTGGCCGCCCAAGCTTGAGGGCGCTCTGGAAGGCGAGGCGAATGAGCGGTTTCGATGCTGTGGCGTCGGGTGACGTCGAATACCAGAGCTGTAAGACATGGTCGTATTCGGCGCGGTTGAACGATTCTGTGGCTTCACGTTCGAGGGCTGAGCCTGCCGGCGCGCCGGCCTGTACAAGAGGCGGGCTTAAGAGAATTGAGATCAGTGTGAGCAGCAGGAGCACATGTCGGTGTGCTGTGGCAGCGCAGCAATTCCCTTTGAAACTTTTCACGTCTGTCGTTTCACGCGTCACGAATCGCTGGAGGCTCGATTACCATGTCGAGGGCGCGGTAACCATCGCGGGCGCATACATCGTATCGACGTACTCCTTGACCATCCGTTTGGTGCAGAAGCGAGGGGCATTGGTTCGAAGACTTTCCTTCATGATCTGCAGCCAGCCGCGAGGGATCCCGTCGAGGTCTCGCCTATAGTAGAGGGGAATCGCTTCGTGTTCTAGTATGCCGTAGAGCTGTTGCGCGTCATGCTCGTCTTGGGCCTGAGTATCCTGGTTCCCGATTAAGGGTTCAATGCCCCATCCATTGGCTCCGTTGTAGCCTTCTTTCCACCATCCATCAAGCACGCTGAGGTTGAGCACGCCGTTCAGTGCAGCCTTTTGCCCGCTTGTGCCGCTTGCTTCCAAGGGAAACCGCGGGGTGTTGAGCCAAATGTCGACCCCTTGGACGAGAAACTTCGCCATGTGCATATCGTAGTTTTCCAGGAACGCCACGTGTCCGCCAAGCTTATGATCGTCGCAAAAGCTCAACACTTCATGAATGAAATAGCGACCAGGTTCATCGGCCGGGTGGGCTTTACCGGCAAAGATCAATTGAACGGGACGCCATTGGTTATGAAGCAATCGTTTCAGCCGTTCAAGGTCGCGGAACAACAAGGTCGCCCGCTTGTAGGTGGCAAAGCGCCTGGCGAAGCCGATGGTGAGCGCTTCGGGGTCGAGCAATGTGCCGCGCGTGATGACCTGCGACGCTTGGAGGTTGCCCTGTATCCAGCCGCTCCTGGCGCGTTCCCGGATGAAGCTCATCAGTTTACGTTTCACACTTTGACGTATGGTCCAGAGTTCTTGGTCGGGGATATCAAGGATCCGCTGCCACATCGTTGTGTCGTCGCATTTCTCTGCCCACTCGGGGCCGAGATATTTGCCGTAGAGTTGGTTGAGTTCCGGCGCGATCCAAGTCGGCGCATGGATGCCGTTGGTCACGCTGCGGATCGGAACTTGTTCGGTCGGGAGACCAGGCCACAGATGATGCCACATCTCTCGTGAGACCTGTCCATGTTCACGACTGACCCCGTTGACATGGGCCGCCAGCCGGATGGCGAGTGCCGTCATGTTGAAGCCCTGCCCCTGGGATTCGGGGGTATCTCCCAGGCGAAGGAAGTCTTCTCGCGAGAGGCTCAGCTGTTCCCAATAGCCGGCAAAGTACCGGTCCATAAGATAATGAGGAAATACGTCGTGACCAGCCGGCACCGGGGTGTGGGTGGTAAACACCGTGCTCTGGCGGATGGTCTCGCTGGCGTCCGCGTGCGTCGATCCCTTCTGGACCAATTCGCGAATACGCTCCAATGTGAGGAAGGCGGAGTGGCCCTCATTGGCATGCCAGACCGTCGGCGCAATGCCCAACGCGCGAAGCATGCGGACACCGCCGATCCCCAACAGAAATTCTTGGCAGAGGCGCATTTCCTGATCGCCGCCATACAATCGAGCCGACAGCGCCCGATTTTCAGGACTGTTCTCGGGGACATCGGTATCGATGAGGTAGAGGGTCACCCGCCCGACGAGGACTTTCCAGACCACTGCCGTCACGATCCGGGACCCGATCTCGACCGTAATCTTGCAGGGGTCTCCCGACGGAGTCAGGGCTGGATGAATCGGGGATTCTGTTTGATTGAACGGGGCGTAGGCCGCTTCCTGCCATCCCTCCGGTGTAATCCGTTGCCGAAAATATCCTTGCGGGTACATGAACCCCACTCCAACCAGGGGCACACCGAGATCGCTGGCTTCCTTGCAATGGTCTCCGGCGAGAATACCCAGCCCTCCGCTATAGATAGGAATAGACCGGTGCAGACCAAATTCTGCAGAGAAGTAGGCGATGGTGGGAGCGTTCAAATCGCTGTGCTGTGTCTTAAACCAACTGTGTGCGTTCTGACGGTACTCGTCGAACATTTTGAGGGTGGCAGAGTACAGCCGCACGTACGAAGGATCCTCAGCAAGGTGCATGAGTCGGTCCGGCCTGACTTTGGCCAGGAGTTCGACCGGGTTGTGATGGGTCAATACCCAGAGGGTCGGATCGATGTGTTCGAACAGCCGGCGGGCTTCCGGAGTCCAACTCCACCAAAGATTCTGCGCCAATTCCTTGAGCCGTGAGAGCCCGGATGGAATGGTTTGTGATGACGTGTCTGCTATTCGCGGAATATTCATTTCATTTCCTTGATATTGGTATCGAAGTGGGTGTTATCGTGAGAGAGCGCCTAGCAGGATGCGGAAAAGCTCTGTGTGCACGCCGGAGTTTCACTCATTCATATGTCCAGGAAAAGGGGAGAATACTCCAGCAGGATGCTCAAAAAGGTCATATAGCGCGACCCGTTCAACTTTCTTTACCTTTCTCTAGGGGAGTGGCCGAGGCTGCCCTTTACTGCGCGCATCGAACGAGCACATTCTTATCGTGCGCGTTCTGCGAGCAAGAAGGGCACCTGGCCGCTCCCTTCCCTGCTGGCGGACTTTTTCAGCATCCTGA
>JAKDNQ010000399.1 GCA_030456405.1 Nitrospira sp. | reverse complement strand
CATGTCGTCCTCCTTCCTAGAGACGATCCAGGCTGTAGAGCAACCACCAGGAGATTGCGAAGAAGATCACTGTGATACCGAGAAAGAGGAAATCCATCGTGAGTCTCCTGTCTTATTGACTATTCATGTACCACTCGTCATATCAAAATGGTGTCAAAATCGACGGGCGAATCGTCAAGAAAAGATCAATACTGGCGAGGGGGCAAGATGGGAGACGAGCGAGAGAAGCCACTCTAGGACAAGTGCGCGGATGGAAAGGAAATCTCCGGATTGATCCATACACTGTATGGGGTTGATTTGCAGGCTGCTCAAACAGGCCGCCAGCAAGGCCGCAGCGAGTGAGGGTCCGAGGCGTACCCTCAGGGGTACGTTGAGGGTCTGAACGATGCGAGAACGAAGCTGGAGGACTGTTTCAGCAGCCTGCTAGTGGAATGAGAAGGGAACGGGAGCAAAGGTCACCACAAACACAGCAACCGCAATCCATCCGACAATGACCCGCTTTCGGCCCAACGGTACATGAGTATCATGCACGGGGGGATGTCCAAGACCCCAGAGTCCTGCCATGAAAGCCCAAACCCACCAGCCTTGCCAGCCCACATATCCCAGCACAATGAGGATCGGCACCATGATAAACGCCATTGTGCGTTGATGTTTACCCCATAGAGCGTAAGCCACATGTCCTCCGTCGAGTTGACCGATGGGAATCAGATTTAACGACGTCACAAGCAGACCGAACCAGGCGGCAACCCCGATGGGGTGTATCTCGATTGTGGCCTGAGGAGGGAGGGGCCCTACGACCAGCCAGGCGATGAACTGTGAGAGCAACGGTGCTCCCAACTGCCATCCATGGGTACCCGTCCGATCGATTACTGTCGACAGGTTTAGGCCGATGATCAGCGCCACCACTGCAGCGATGAATCCGGCCAGCGGACCAGATACGCCGATGTCGAACAGCGCGCACCGATTCACGATCGGTCCTTTCAGGCGAATGATCGCCCCGAATGTGCCGATGAAATACGGAAGACCCGGGATGAACAACGGCAGCGACGCCGGTACTCCGTGAATGCGGGAGAGCACATAGTGCCCGCATTCATGGGTGACCAGAATGAATAATAGCGTGGCGGCAAAGGGGATCCCGCTCCAGAGCGAGCCCGGAGAATCGAGCAGAAAATCCACCGGCCCGCGCTTGCCCAGAGTGTAGGGCAGATAAGCCCCGGCCCACAGCGTCGTAAAGATCGTCGCCACAAAGAGGCTGACGGGCAAGATCCATTTCGAGAAGGGCGTCTCCTCGAATTCGTCATCAGGCGGGAGATGACTGAGGTCCTCAGGCGACCCCGTTACAACCGGCAGCTCTCCGCTGCAGATCGGTTGGTCATCCTTCCGCTGGTCGAAATTCATAGGGCCTTCTTCAGTGACCCGATGCGAAGGGGTTATGGTCCAACTCTTCGCGAACGGTTGTGGCCGGTCCGTGGCCAGGCAATAAACGATATTCTGGCGGCAACTTAAGGACGTGAGTCCTGACTGATTGCAGATGGGTCTGATACAACGTGCTGGGATTGGAGCGGCCGATAGATCCCGCAAATAACGTATCACCGACGAAGCAGATGCGTTGCGAATCTGCATCCACACGATAGCAGATCCCGCCAGGGGTATGGCCCGGCGTGGCGAGACAATGGACGCTGAGACGCCCGACCGTGATCGTCTGACCATGTTTCGGCGCCTTCAGTTGTGCGCTTGAGGGCCGCCAGCTGAGGAGATCGACATCGTCAGATCCGAGATACACCGGCGCTTCACAATAATTCAGAATCTGCTCGATCCCATCGGCGTGGTCCGCATGGCCATGCGTGAGGCAAATCCCCAATAGGCGCAGGCGGCGCCCAGACAAGAACTCGATCATCGCCGGCGCATTGTACGCGGTGTCGATGAGCACCGCCTCTCCGTTGTCATGGATCACATAGCCCTGCACCCCATAGCCATTGATCGAGCCCTGTATCGTTTCCACCCAGGCTAGCGGCCGTTGCGCGACAGGTTCCCACTTCTCGATCGCGATCTGCTCCAGCGGACCAGAGCGAAGTCCTAACGCCTCGGCCAAATCCTGAACCTCCGCACGATCCGGTGGCTGAACGCCCCGCTCCAGCGCTGTGATGGACCCGCCAGGCACTCCCGCCATCCGCGCCACATCAGTAACCGAAAGCCCTTGGCCGGTTCTCGCCTTCTTGATAATATCTACAAACTCGTCTTCGAGCGGCATGTGAAAAGCCTTTAGCTATCAGCCTTCAGCGCTCAGCTCCGAATTCGGTCTTTGATGATGGCGGATCACTGACAGCTGCGATTCTATTCCACACTTGGGCCATCTAACTCAGGCCGCTAATAATGCGGCGATAGTCATCCTCAGAGTATGCTCTGAGAGTCGTGGAACGCACATTGCCGAGCGATCCCAACTTGAGGCCGAAACTCGCCAGCTTGTCATCGTCCGGCAGATTGACGATCAGAACCAGGTCATGCATACCCAGCGTCATGTATGCGGATTTGACCTCGCCACCCAAATCCTTCGCGAGCTTCTTGGCCCCATCCAGTCGCTTCGGCGACTCCTTCACATTCTTGATTCCCTGATCCGTCCAATTGAGGAGCATCAGATAAGTTACCATTGCGGCCTCCTTTCGCCAATCCGCCACACTCACCATCCATTGGCTCCACAGTACCTTGTCTCTGGTAGCCAATCAAGTTGTGGTAGATGCCGGCAGACAAGCTGTTCACAATACGTTTCTTGACTCTCAATCTGGCTATGGTGCCTACTGCCATATTGTTTCGCCGCGACATGGCCGATGTCAAAAAGGAGATTGGGAGATGAAAGTGAGACGGTTGAAAGTGGGGGTTCGCCCCTTAGAAGAAGGGTTGCAAGAGTTCCGCGGAACGCTCAAAGATCTTCAGACAGGCAAGATTCTGTCCAAGCGGGGAGGGGTCTACTTTGTCAG
>JAKDNQ010000398.1 GCA_030456405.1 Nitrospira sp. | reverse complement strand
GGATCCGCTTCACCAACCGATGGGCCAGATGCACCCCCCCGGTTCGAATTCCGACCAGCGCCAAGTCTTGTATACCCTTGTTGCGTTCGAGAATTTCATGGGCAATACGGGTGACCGCTCGCGCGATATCTCCTGCATCCATCACCAATCGCTCGCTCTGTCGGTCAACACTCGGCATCATTGCCTCACTCTCATCGCATCAAATCCAATGCTTCATCTCTCGCGCTTCACGATTTTCGCCTTCAATCTCCCGCGACCCGATTCACGAATCACGCTTAACGTTTCACATCTCCAGAGGGCATAAAAAAACCTTCTCGTCGAGATCCGACAAGAAGGTTGAGACATGCAGATCGACACTGGTACGACTGAAGCCCATGCACACTCCTTGCTCACCTCGCAGGATGAGCATTAAAGGTTCCTGCATAGTACTGAGACCAGGACTGCACTGTCAAGACGACATGTGAATGCAATACGCAATACATGGTGCGGGGGGGAGCAGAATCTTAGCGCATCGAATGTTCCCCTGATCGGAAACAAAGACGCAGATAAATGCGTGGCATTTCCCTCTGCGTGCGCATAAGTTTCCCGTATTGAGAATATTTTTACTTGAGATCTTTTCTTGACCTTATGCTTGTGAGCGCGTAAAACTGCTACGGGTTCTTATCCAATTCCGTTGCCATCCCACCTTCACCGATCCCAAAGGCAACCAGACTAACATCACGTACGATGCCAAGGGCAACCCGCTCACGATCACGGACGCAGACAACAAGGTGTCCCGTCCGCCTGTCCGGTAGGGTATTAAGGCTCGACCTGCCACCTGTTTTCGCACCCCGCGCGCCTGTTTCTCCTCGCTGATCTGAATTATTTTCTCATGACCGCACGAATTCTTTCATCGTCCGCCTATTTCTTGGCTCAAAATATCCTGACCGAGTCGTCTGCGCACACACCCCACCGGACAATCATTTCCTGATTCTGCGTTCGCCCCTGACCCCTGACTGCTCACCCCTTACCATCAAGCTAGCCTGGCTTCGCCCGGAACACATCAATCCCAGCCCAGACTTCAGCCGGTGTTCGTCCTTGCAAGTGGTCATGGGGGCGGTCGTGGTTGTACCACTGTCGAATGCTTGTCAACCTACGGTCGAAGTCAAGACTGCCTGTCAGCGTGGCTTGTTGTAATTCCCGTTTCACCGTCCCGATGAACCGTTCCACCCGCCCGTTTTGCCACGGACACCCTGGTTCGATGCGCTGGTGCCGGATGGCCAACAACCACAGGCCGAAGCGAAACACGCGCGAGACCAACACCGCCTCATTATCCGTCCGTAGAAATTGCGGCCGACCATAGCGCTTCACCGTTTCAATCAGTTCGCACAACAATGTCAGCGACGATTTCTCCGACAGCCGCTGCAACCGCAGGCAGGCCCGACTCGCATGGTCCAGGATCGCCAGCGCCAGATGCGCCCGTCCATCGGTATCCGTCTTCACCAGCAGATCGCAGCCCCAGACCCGATTACGTGGGATCGGTCGCGGCACGCGATGCTTCAACTTCCGCCGCGCCTCATCGATTAGATACTGGTGCTTGCGACACGTGTCCGCCACATAGGTTTTGCTCACAGTCATGTCTCTCCGATCTCTCCACCGCCGGTTGAAGGTGTGCGCAATCGTCCGACATCCCGCCTGCGGCATGAGGGCTTTCAACCGAATGACTTCCTGCTTCACCCACTTCGGCTTCGGCGGCGCGAAGACCCGACTAGCTGGTAAGACTTGCCTCTGGATGTGGGGGCGTCGCTCTCGTGCTGGTCGATGCCACCACCGCATGAGCCACCGCCAGATTGGCTTTCCAATTGAGCAAAGTTGCGCCAACCATCGTGTCATGATTATCCTTCTTTCTGGTGTATGGGGAGGAGATGGGTGCGGGCGAGGTTACCGATGCATAAGCAGGCGAGCAAACGCGGCCGCCGAGATGACCGGCACGCCGTTGTAGTGTGAGGCCTCGAAATTCTTGGTCCCCAGTGACGAAGTAGTGAGGCGACGGTTCCGGCGGTGTGAATCACCACAACATTGAAGCATTTTTTGTGTTCAGCTAGAAAACGATTGGATGGGAACCATTCCCCGTGAAGGGTCACTCTCGCGGCTTGAGTTCTTCTAACGTGAATTGTTTCGGGAGAAGGACCGGAACCACGATGCCGATGGGGTCACCTCGCTTGATGGTCGTCGGTTTCGTCAGTTGTAAGAGAAAGTTGGAAGTGAACGCGTCATAGTCCGGGAGCCAGTCATACATATTCGGCGTGCGTTTATACTCCTGGGTTTTAATTCCCTCCCATACAACAAACGATCGCTCAGGATAGTGGTAGAAGTGGTTGGGCACGTCTTTCATCATGAGTCCTACCAGCTTGGGATAGTAGAACCGAATGCCGCAGCACAGCTTGGGATACCCGCTGTTTAAGATGACATCGACGTAGGTCCCAGAAAACGATTTGTAGCCGAGCACCCGCTCTTCCGGCAAGATCGGCGGCGCTTGCCACTTGACCCCATCAGCCGTTCGACGAATCTTGCAGTCTGCCGGAGACCGAATGAGCCAACCATATTGACCCACTGTCCGCACCGGCCCACAGTCGTCGGGGATCACTTTATAGCCTTCGACCGCCACCGTCCGCTGCTCGTTCAGCGACATCCCGGACAACAACGGACGATGCGGCACAAAATCAAGCTTCAGTCGCTCAGGCGCGAGAGCCGTTGAATACTCCCGTTCCCAATAGATGACGATCTTGTCGCTCGGCTCTTCGCCGGTCACTTGCTCTTGAGTCGGCTCACTCATCTTGCCAACCGTAATTGATCCGGGACGCTCGATGCAAGCACGTTACATCTTCTCCATGTGGAATATTCCCATGCCGGCTTGAGTCATGACCGAATAGCGCTCCATGTGTCGCACAGAGAGGTGTGACTCTGGCCTCGTTATTTTTCAACGGCTCGCTGACTC
>JAKDNQ010000397.1 GCA_030456405.1 Nitrospira sp. | reverse complement strand
GCGAAGCAATCGGAGGGTAGGGCGGGTGAAAATATCTGCCAGTGGGTGAGCTGGTGAGAAAGTTGCGCGCAGTGGAAGATCTATCAGCCTCCATCCCCCAAGAGAGAACGAGCAATCTTGGGGGGTCAAATAGATGGATGACGATGGCTCGATGCATACTGTGCTGATCACCTTGCTGAGAGAATAACCGGAAGACAAGAAAAGCAATCATACGCTCGGAAAACGAAATGTACGATTACAAGACGCGACCCCTTACTCTCCGTTAGTCAATACTCATGCCTAACCCCCATTACTTTGACCCGTGGCGGCCATAAATCTGAGGAGCTGGATACTTTCTTTCTTAGGCAACTTCAGAACCTGCCGATAAAGCTCAACTGACATCGAGCAGATCTTTGCCTTATCTACTCCTGGAGCGCTAGGATCTGATAGAAGAGCAACATCATCTCCATAGCGCCTTGTAAGGGCCCCGGTTACTAGTTCCCGTTGTCTTGCTACTTGCTTCTCTCCCGGAATTGCCTGAGGATTGGATACGCCTGTTTCAATTACCCCAGCCATGCTATCTAAAAGGGCAGCCTGCATATCTTTCGACAACAGGCCCATGAAGTCAATGTACGATCCGCCATACAGAAACGCATAACATGCCTCAAGATTTGATTTTTCCATGACAGAAAGGGCATCTATAGTCTTTCTGATTGCGTTTAGCAGCGCATCGTCATCAGAAATGGGAAGATAGCGCAAATAAAGCGTGCTTGTTTTCTCTCTCATGAGAGCCACCATCTCCTCTTTACTCGCATCACCTTTAAAGCTTTTGGCGATCCCCGACATGATTTGCTCAAATGTCTCAGGATCATGCTTTTTGATCGACTGGTATAACGGAATTGTGAGCAATACTTTTTCCAGGTCATCCACATTACTACGTAACCCAGTTTCAGTCATTGCGAATTGTGCCCCGTCAGAGATCTGCCTTATGACTCTCGCAGCCAGTAGTTCCTCTGGAGATGGTGTCCACATCTCCTTATTTGGTGTGGAAAAAGCTTTCTGTACGAAAGCCGTATCTACTCCGCGCGAAAGAAAGTACTTCCTTTCTTCTTCAATCTCGTTTTCTATTTGGGCTGGTGTGAGGCCAGCGAAAGAAGGTTGATGGAACCCCAACCGTGCATTTCTGTTGAGAATACGGATTTGTCCCCCCATGAACGCAGATGCGCAAGCACTCTGGCATCCCCGCGAGGAATAGGTAATCAAGTTTCTAGTTTGTATTAGTTGTCGAAGGACTCTCGCCTCGGCTATTCGGCCTCCTATACTATTCAGATGAATGACGCGAACCTCAGGGTTAGCATCAAGTTGCCGCTTCACTTCTTCTGTTAAGCCAAAAGCCATGCCGCCAATAACTTCGATTTCTTTACCTTGACGAATGACACGAACTGTAAATCCGCCATAATCACCAAAGCCGAAGACGATTTGGCTGAACTCCTTAATCTGTGGCCACGCTGTCCCTATGAAAACATTTACGCTGGCAATAACTCCAATGACTACTATGATCTGTGTTGTCCGTGCCCAGAAAGATCTCTTGGTTTTTGCTATATGGGAACGTGCAGAACGCCAGAGACCTACGTACTGCCATATGGTGATCACCAATAGAAGCACCAAGTAAATCACGAAGAATCCCCCAACAATCCTCGGAGAGGCCGTGATCCATGCATCAAAGTAATTTCCTTTAACACCGTACCAAGGCACTTGGAATAGAAAAGAGAGGAGAACGGTGTTTACCCAGTAGCTTTGTCCCAAGGGAAGCTCACCTTGCCAATGTCGACGAATGTATGATTTGCGAAAAGTTTCTAGCTTTGGCGTTGCACCTCCCTGGAGGGCTTCCTCCGGTACCACATTGGCATCGTCGGAAGAAGCCAGTGAGGGCTTCACTAAATGCTTCTTGATCGGCAAAGGCGTATCTTGCAGGATCCTGTCTAGATCGTAGCCACACTCACACCAGCGGTTTTCTGGCGGATTATGGATTCCACATTCAGGGCAAATAACTGGTAATGCCATCAATTCTTCTTGTTAGTGCGTCGTCCCCTTCGCCACTCGCTGCCTCATCTCAATGGTCCGCCCTAACCGTTCGGTGGAAGATTTGGGATCAGGCATGAGTATTGACTTATTGGGTCTTCCACAATTACCCGAAAAAGCAGGCCAGTGGATCGGCATCAATTTCCGTCACAAGTTCGCCAATATCATTGCTGGAGGAGATTCCCGGATACTCATGCCGTTTCATGTCCGAAGGCTGCCAATAGAGTCGCCATTTGTTGGCTGAGCGGATGAATTTGAGCTTGGCCACCGGAGATTTCATCCACTCCGTGTGGGTTATCCCACCGAGGCCGCCGCTCAAACATCACAACCTCATGGCCCTTGACCGTATACTCCAACCGCAGTTTGTCTTTGATCTGCACCAGGCTTCGCTTCCGGCAGAACTCCCCGACGGTATGCACGATGCGCTTGAGTTCAAGTTCACTGAACGCCATTGCTCTCACTCAACTCCGATACAAGTTTGTTCGTCTAGTTCGCCCTCGCCTACACCCTAACAGACGGCTTCATCCTCGTTACTAAGCAGGGCAGAAATCACCGAATGCAAGCTCTTTGTTGATGCTATTGCCCGCCGACAAGTTCCATGCGCAGGGCAGCGTGGGTACCAAACAAGATCTCTACCGTCTCCTTCAGCGCAACACTTAGTTCTTTTGTTGGCTCAACATCAAGAGAGTAGGACTGCACAATATTGCCTTCCTTGTCCGTCATCAGAAACGCCGTTGCATGCACCTTTTCGGTTAAAAGCTCAAGATCGACCGGCTTAATCGCCGTTTTCGTCCTGTCCAGACCGACATCTTTGGTAATTGGATAGCGAAAGAACGTACCAGTCGGATCACTCTCGTCTATTAATTTAACCCGGATTCCGCAGTTGAATCACGATCATGGGGAGGCTCCAGCGGCGTGGG
>JAKDNQ010000015.1 GCA_030456405.1 Nitrospira sp. | reverse complement strand
TAGAGGAATGCATGGTTAAGGTTGAACAAAGAATCAGGATTCGGTTGCGCGGGTTCGATTACCGCGTGTTGGACCAGTCGGTGGCGGAAATCGTGGAGACCGTCCGCAGGAGCGGAGCAAAAATTGTGGGCCCTATTCCGCTTCCTACGCGAATCGAAAAGTTCACGGTGCAGAGCGCGACACATGCGGATAAGAAGGCTCGCGAGCAATTCGAGATCCGAACGCACAAACGTTTGATGGACATCATGGACGCGACTCCTGAGACCATGGATTCTCTGATGAAATTGAATTTAGCTGCCGGTGTGGATGTGGAAATAAAGTTATAGGAGCGTAAGGGGTAAGGGGTGAGGGGTAAGGTGATATCGAACAGCGAGCGCCTTACGCCTTACGTTTCACGCCTCACGAATTGAAATGACGAACGGGTTGTTGGGTAAAAAACTGGGGATGACTCAGGTATTTGATGAAACAAGATTCACCCCTGTGACCGTCATTGAAGCAGGCCCTTGCCGCGTGGTCACAATCAAGACGAAAGAGCGCGATGGCTATGAATCCGTCCAGCTGTCTTTTGGCGAAGTAAAAGAGCGTAAGTTGTCCAAGGCCGAGTTGGGACATCTGAAGAAAACGGAGGCTCCAGCCACCCGTGTGTTGAGAGAGTTTAAGAAAGCCGGTGAGGTGGCAGTAGGGCAATCCATCAAAGTCGATATCTTTAAAAAGGGCGACTGGGTCGATGTTACCGGTATTTCGAAGGGAAAGGGGTATCAGGGGGTCGTGAAGCGGCATCATTATGCCGGCGGCCCTGAGTCTCACGGATCGATGTTCCATCGTCATCCTGGTTCGATGGGCGCCAGTTCGTATCCTTCTCGCGTCTGGAAAGGGAAGACCTTGCCTGGGCATATGGGGGCAAAACGGATTACCGCCCAGCGATTGAAAGTGATCGAATCGAGACCTGAGGAGAACTTGCTGTTCGTTCGAGGGGCAATCCCTGGCGCAGCAAACGGGCTGATCATGGTGAAAAAGTCGAAGAAGGGGTAGGGCATGCCCACGGTTGATGTCGTTGATTTAAAGAGACAGAAAGTTGGATCTGTTGATCTTCCTGAAGAAGTGTTCGGCTGTAAGCCGCACTCTGCCTTAGTGCATGAAGCAGTAGTCATGCAACGTGCCTGTGAACGTCAGGGTACGGCGTCGACATTGCGACGAGGGGAAGTGGCAGGGTCCGGGAAAAAGCCGTGGAAGCAAAAGCATACTGGGCGGGCTCGGGCAGGGTCGATTCGTTCGCCGGTATGGCGGCATGGCGGATCGGTGTTTGGACCGAAACCACGTGATTATTCCTATAGTATGCCGAAAAGGAAGTACCGTGCGGCGCTTCAGAGTGCGCTGTCGGCAAAGTTAGCTGATGGGCAGGTGGTGATTGTGTCAAATTTATCGTTGGCGCAACCCAAGACGAAACTGTTGGCCCAAGCGTTGACGAATTTGGGGGCTGACACGTATGCCCTGATTGTGGCAGGCGCCGGACATGCCGGATTGGCTCAAGCCGCAGCGAATCTTCCTCACGTGTGTGTGGTGGGACCAGAGGGACTGAATGTCTATGACATTGTTCGAGCTGAATTGATCCTGATTCTTGAGCGTGAGTTGACTCGAGTGAAAGAGGTCTGGTCATGAAGGCAGGCCTCCACAGCATTCTATTGCAACCCTTGTTGACGGAAAAGATTACAGCGATGAGGGAAAGCAATAATACGGTAGGCTTTCTCGTCCATCCCGATGCGAATCGTGTTCAGATTAAGCAAGCAGTCGAAACATTGTTGAAGGTCAAGGTGGAGCGCGTGAATGTGATGAATGTTCGTGGAAAAGTGAAGCGCCTGGGGCGTTTCTCCGGGAAGCGATCGGATTGGAAAAAGGCCTTCGTCAAGCTGAAGCAAGGCGAAAAGTTGGAATTGTACGAGAGCGCGTAGTAGGCATTGCACCGGGCTGACCGCGTGTGCTGGAAGGACGATGTCGTATGGGAATCAGAGTATATAAGCCGAGGACCCCGGGACGTCGCGGGATGACTGCGGTGACGACCGAGGAGCTATCAAAGAAGAGGCCTGAGAAATCACTCACGTCATTCCGACGCAGTACCGGCGCCCGGAATAATGATGGGCGGACGACTGTACGTTTTCGTGGCGGCGGACATAAGCGGCTCTATCGGAAAATTGATTTTCGGCGTGATAAGACTGGAATTCCAGGGACCATTGCTGCGCTTGAATATGATCCCAATCGTTCAGCCAGAATCGCTTTGGTGCATTATAAGGATGGTGAGAAGCGCTATATTCTGGCCCCGGTTGGCTTAGAAGTTGGAAATGTCGTGCAGTCGGGTGTTGGCTCTGAAGTTCGTACGGGGAATGCGCTGCCCTTATCCAGCATGCCGCTGGGAACGACTATTCATAATGTGGAGTTGAAGCCCGGCAAAGGTGGACAGCTGATTCGGAGTGCGGGCGGTGCGGCTCAGGTGATGGGCCGTGATGGCGACTATGTGCAGGTGCGACTCAGGTCCGGTGAAATGCGCAGAATCCTTTCAACCTGCATGGCCACTGTCGGGCAGGTTGGCAATACGGATCATGAGAATATTAGTGTGGGGAAGGCGGGCCGGGTTCGCTGGCTGGGCCGGCGCCCGAATGTACGGGGTGTGGTGATGAATCCAGTCGACCACCCGCATGGCGGTGGTGAAGGAAAATCTGGACAGGGAAACCCCCATCCGGTTTCACCTTGGGGATTACCGACTAAGGGCTACAAGACCCGGAATAATAAAGCAACGGACAAGTTCATTATTTCTCGCCGTAAGTAGGAGTACGCGATGCCGAGGTCAGTCAGTAAAGGCGCATTTGTTGACGACCATCTGCTTCAGAAAGTGGAGCGGATGAATCAGAATAAAGATCGGAAGATCATTAAGACCTGGTCGCGGCGGTCTACGGTCATTCCGGATATGATCGGACATACCTTCGCAGTTCACAACGGCAAGAAGTTCATCCCGGTTTTCGTGACAGAAAACATGGTCGGGCACAAATTGGGAGAGTTTGCTCCAACCAGGTTCTTTAAGGGACATGGGCATGCCAGGACAGAGAAGGCGGTCGCTCTGAAGTAAGGCAAGAGAGTAGAGTGCGGTCTCGGTACACTTAATTGGATGTGACTGGTTATGGCTGAAGCGCGAGCAGTTTTAAGGTTCATACGTGTCTCTCCGAGGAAAGCCCGCCCGGTGGTCGACCTGATCCGCGGGCAGCAAGTGCCTATGGCCTTGGCCATGCTCAGGGGGTTACCGCGTCAGGCGTCAAAGGTCGTCGAAAAGATTTTGCGATCTGCTGTGGCCAATGCGGAACAAAAAGAGATGGGTGACAGCGAGTCGATGGTCGTCTCAAAAGCATTTGTCGATTGTGGGCCAACATTGAAACGTTTTCGATCTCGATCGCAGGGACGCGCAAATGCGATTCAAAAGCGGATGAGCCACATTACCGTCGTGGTATCGGCCGCAAGCGTGAAGGAAAAGAAGTAGATAAGGCGGATAGAACGGACTCATTTACTTTCTGAGCGAGGCGTAAGAAGTTATGGGGCATAAGACACATCCGATCGGATACCGGCTAGGATACAACGTGACGTGGTCCTCTCGATGGTATGCCAGCAAAGACTATGCAAAACTGCTCCATCAGGACATCAAGATTCGTAAGATGGTCAAACAGCGTCTCTTTCATGCCGGTGTGGCCAAGGTCGAAATCGAGCGATCCGGAGACCAGACACGCGTAATTATCCACACCGCGCGCCCCGGCATTATTATCGGTCGCAAGGGGGCCGAAGTCGATAAACTGAAGGCAGAGCTGGAGAAGACGTATTCCGGCCAGGTTTATATTACGGTGAAGGAAATTAAGAAACCGGAACTGGATGCGCAGTTAGTCTGTGAAAACGTCGCGACTCAGTTGGAGAAGCGCGTCGCATTTCGCCGGGCGATGAAGCGAAGCGTGCAGTCCGCCCTTCGCCTTGGCGCCCAAGGTATCAAGATTATGGTCGGGGGCCGTCTTGGGGGAGCTGAGATCGCGCGGTCAGAGTGGTACCGCGAGGGTCGTGTGCCTCTCCATACTCTCAGGGCGGACATCGATTACGGATTTGCTGAAGCTCATACGACAATGGGGCAGATTGGGATTAAGACGTGGATTTATAAAGGGGAGGTACTTCCATTGCAACCCCTTAATAAGGAATCAGCATTTGACCGCAGGCTTGGGTAACTGAAGAGGGATTGTGTTAGCACCAAAGAAAGTAAAGTTTCGTAAAATGATGAAGGGGCGTATGACCGGCAAGGCCTATCGTGGTAGTCAGATTACCCTTGGAGAGTTTGGGCTCAAGGCGCTTGAGCCAGGATGGATTACCAGCAGGCAAATCGAGGCGGCACGCATCGCGATCACTCGATGTGTGAAGCGCGGTGGCCAGGTATGGACGAGAATTTTCCCTGATAAACCGATTACCAAGAAGCCGGCTGAGACTCGAATGGGTAAGGGAAAGGGCAACCCGGAGTACTGGGTCGCCGTGGTCAAGCCTGGCCGTATTCTTTATGAGATGGATGGCGTGACGCCGGAGGTTGCCAAAGAGGCGTTTCGCTTGGCTTCGCATAAATTGCCCATTGCCACTAAATGTGTGGTCCGCGGTGAGTTTTAGCATTCATTGAAGCAGATGCAGGGGCAAGGAGAGTATTGTCATGAATTTAAAGGAATTACGCCAGCTTACGGAGCCTGAGCTGGCAGAAAAGGCACAGCAGCTCACGCAAGAACTCTTCAATCTTCGGTTCCAACTGGGAACGGGTAGGCTGGAAAACCCTATGCAGGTTCGAAAAACGAAGCGGTCAATTGCCAGGGTTAAGACGCTTCAGCGTGAGCTGGCGCAGGCTGTCCCAACCTCGACCGTGGCGAAAGGGGCTTGAAGATGGGTGACTCAGCAAATAAACGGCGTGAGTGGGTTGGACGTGTGGTCAGCAATAAGATGAATAAGACCGTGGTTGTCGAAATCGAGCGTTCGGTTATTCACCCACTCTATCGGAAAGTGCTTCGACGGGTCACCAAATTTAAGGCCCATGATGAAGACAACGCCTGCAAGATCGGCGACCGTGTTCGCATGGTTGAAACGAGACCGATCAGTAAGGACAAGCATATGCGGGTGGTTGAAGTTGTGGGTAAGGGACGCACTGAATAGGTTGTGATTGGGTAAAGGGGTCGAGGGAATACTTGAATTATGATTCAAAGTTATACCTACATGGATGTGGCTGATAACTCCGGCGCCAAGCAAGCCATGTGTTTTCATGTGCTGGGGGGGACCAGGCGTCGATATGCTTCTCTCGGAGACATTGTTGTTGTCGCTGTCAAGGAGGCTATTCCAGCAGCAACGGTCAAGAAGGGCGATGTGAGCCGAGCCGTGGTTGTGCGGACAACGAAGGAAGTGCGTCGGGAAGATGGTTCCTATATCAAGTTTGATCGGAATGCCTGCGTATTGATCAATAAAGACGGTGATCCGGTCGGAACTCGTATTTTCGGACCAATCGCGCGCGAACTGCGCTGGAAAAAGTTCATGAAGATTATTTCCCTTGCTCCAGAAGTGTTGTAGCGAAGGTGGAGACGGCGCGATGAATCAGCAGGAGTTGAAAAAGAATCGAATTCGTAAGGGCGATGTCGTGGTTGTGATTGCCGGACGTGATCGTGGTAAATCGGGGAAAGTGCTTTCGGTTGATCCTGGAGCGGGCAAGGTCGTGGTCGAAAAGGTCAATATGATTAAGCGCCACACGAAGCCGAATCAGAAGGTCAAGCAAGGCGGTATTCTCGAACGCGAAGCCCCTTTTGCGGTCTCAAATGTCATGTATCTGTGTCCCGTGACACAGAAGCCGACCCGGCTTGGTGTGCGTACGCTTGATGATGGCCGGCGGGTCCGGTTCAGCAAAAAATCGAACGACTCAGTCGAGTAGGAGTGAGGACGCCGGATGGCGAAGGTTGAATCAGGAAAAGGTAGTAAGTCGTCGGAGCGCCGTGTACCCAAGAAAAAAGAGGGGTCGTCGGCGCCGCAAGCAGTAGACCAGGGCAGTGACGAGTCTAAGTTTACTCCGCGGTTGCGCGAAGCCTATTTGCAGAAAGTCGTTCCTGCACTCATGAAAGAGTTCGGCTACAAAAACATCATGCAGGTTCCAAAGATTGAACGGATTGTGCTGAACGTAGGCATGGGTGAAGCGATTCAGAACGTGAAGTTGTTAGAGGGCGCCGCTGCAGAGTTGGGCGCAATTACAGGCCAAAAGCCTCTGATTACAAAGGCGAAGAAGGCGATTGCTTCATTCAAATTGCGGCAAGGGATGCCGATAGGCACGAAGGTGACATTGCGGAGCCGCAGGATGTGGGAATTCTTTGACCGACTTGTGACGTTGTCGTTGCCACGGATTCGTGACTTTAGGGGCGTCTCGCCAAAATCCTTTGATGGCCGAGGTAATTATACGCTTGGTCTCAAAGAACAGTTGATCTTTCCAGAGATTAAATACGATGAAGTCGCCTCAATCCATGGAATGGACATTACCATTGTCACGACCGCGAGGAACAACGATGAGGGGCGGGCGCTGTTGAAGCACTTAGGAATGCCATTTCGGACGTAATGTTTAGCGAAGGAGTTGCTGGTGTCGAGATTAGCGCTTAGAAATAAATCGGCTATCAAGGCGAAATTTCCCGTTAGAGACTATCACCGATGTGAGATTTGCGGGCGGGTGAAGGGATTTTTGCGCCGGTTTCGTATGTGCAGAATCTGCTTCCGGTTATTGAGCTTGAAGGGTGAAATCCCAGGGGTTCGAAAGTCGAGTTGGTAAGGTACCCATTGTCCGTCTTACCGGATTGATGAGTATCATCAGATCATACGGCGAATGTTGGTGAAAGGGTTGGTATGGTTACAGATCCCATTAGCGACCTGTTAGTGCGATTGCAAAACGGATTTCGGCGGCGCCACGATATCGTCAGCGTTCCTGCCTCCGGTCTCAAGCGGGAGATCCTTCGCATTCTCCAGCACGAGGGGTATATTCAGGGCGTTCAGGCTGAGGTCGAGGACGGACACCCTGTGCTGAAAGTGCAGCTGCGCTATGTAGCGGAAGGGCAACCTATGGTGACCGGTATGCAGCGGGTGAGCAAGCCTGGCCGCCGTGTCTATGTAGGAATCAAAGGTATCCCTCGAGTCAAGAACGGCATTGGCATGGCGATTTTGTCCACCTCGAAAGGGCTGATGACGGATCAAGACTCTCGCAGAGCCGGACTGGGTGGAGAAGTGCTATGTGCGGTATGGTAATGAGAATGGCGGGCGTGAATGTCATTGGAGTGGTTGTGTAGAGGAGTGAGGCATCGATGTCGCGCATAGGAAAGAAGCCGATCAATATTCCGGCAGGAGTGGATGTCAAAGTCGCAGGGCCGCTTGTGTCTGTGAAGGGGCCGCTTGGGAAGATTGATTGGTCGTTATCTTCGGGTCTGGGAGTGTCGGTTGCAGGCGGGCAGCTGGTAATAAGCCGATCGAATGAGGACCGTCAAGTCCGCGCCATGCACGGGTTGACTCGGGCAGAGCTGCATAACATCGTTCAGGGTGTGACAAAGGGTTACGAGCGCAACTTGGAAATCACTGGGGTTGGATATAAGGTCGCTGTGCAGGGTCGAACCATGAGCTTTAGTTTGGGGTATATCAATCCAATTACCTACCCGATTCCAGTTGGAATCGATGTGAAGGTAGACAAGCAGACGCTGATCAATATCAAGGGCGCTGACAAACGATTGGTGGGTCAAGTGGCGGCAAACTTGCGCGCCATCAAGCCACCTGACGTCTATAAACAAAAAGGCGTTCGTTATGCCGGGGAAGTGTTGCGTAAGAAAGCCGGAAAGACCGGAAAGTAGGGTGACGCATGAATATGGCTGATAAAGCAAATCAGTTAACCAGACGGAAGCAACGGGTACGAAAGCGTGTGTTCGGCACGGCTGAACGTCCACGTCTGAATGTGTTTCGCAGTCGCTCTCATATCTATGCTCAGATCGTTGATGATCTCAGGGGGGCGACGTTGGTTGCCGCATCCTCCCTGGATAAGTCGTTACGGACCTCGGTGAAATCTACTGGTAGCATTGATGGCGCAAAGGCTGTTGGAAAGCTGTTGGCCGAACGGGCTAGGGCCGCCAAGGTGCAGGCGGTGGTCTTTGATCGTGGCGGCCGGATGTATCATGGGCGAGTCAAAGCATTGGCTGAGGCATCGCGTGAAGGCGGGTTGCAGTTCTAGGTCAGGCCTCGCTCCTGTTGCGACATGGGAGTAAGGGGAATAAAGAGGAGAGACGATAGGTGCGAGTTAATCCAGATGAACTAAGCCTGAAAGACAAGGTTGTATTTATCAACCGTGTGGCGAAAGTCGTAAAGGGCGGCAAGCGCTTTAATTTCTGCGCTTTGGTTGTGGTCGGGGATGGGCAGGGATGGGTTGGGATTGGGAAAGGGAAAGCTGCCGAAGTACCTGTCGCCATCTCGAAAGCAGTCGAACAGGCCAAAAAAAACCTGGTTCATGTTGCCCTTACGTCCGGGACGATTGCGCATGAGGTGCATGGGTTATTTGGCGCCGAACATGTCCTTCTCAAGCCCGCGAAGAAGGGGGCAGGCATTATTGCCGGAGGCGCTGTCCGTGCGGTGGTTGAGGTTGCCGGCGTCCATAACGTCATTGCGAAGACGCTCGGTCGTGGGAATCCGTTTAATACGGTTCGTGCCACGCTCAACGGTCTTTGCCAGCTCCGTAATGCTGAAGATGCTCTGAATATGCGTCGTACCGATGTGGGTGAGGTACAGAATAGGGTGAGAGTCTAATGTCTACAGTGCAAACTACCGTGGCCGCCCCAAAGGGGTTTGTGATCACGTTACGGCGAAGCCCAATTGGCACACCGCAGAAACATCGGCTTGTGTTGAGTGGCCTTGGCTTGAGGAAGATCAGGCAAAGTGTGATTCGTCCCAATACTCCACAAGTCAGAGGGATGATCGGCAAGGTCGGGTATCTATTGGAAGTGCAGCCACAATGAACTTACATGAGCTTGGTCCTGCGAGAGGATCCAGAAAGAAACGAAAACGGATTGGGCGAGGCCCGGGTTCTGGTCATGGGAAAACGTCGGGAAAGGGGCATAAGGGTCTCTTGGCCAGATCCGGCGGTCGGAGCCGCCAGGCCGGAGGGTTTGAAGGTGGCCAGATGTCCCTCATCCGTAAAGTGCCGAAGCATGGGTTTACCAATGTATTTCGTAAGGAATATTCGATTGTCAACCTGAAGAGCTTGGGTGACATGGTGGTGTCTGGTACCATCACGCCACAAGCATTGGTCGATGCCGGTTTGGTCAAGCGCAAGTCATTGCCGATCAAGATTCTAGGAAGCGGAGATCTTACCAAGGCGATTGTCGTGCAGGCGCACAAGTTCAGTAAGTCTGCAGAGGCAAAGATTCAAGCAGCTGGAGGGAGAGTCGAGGTCATTCCCGGTGTTTGAAAGACTCCTGACCAGTTTTCAGAATATTCTTAAAATTCCCGAGCTACGTACCCGCATCCTCTTTACCATGGGGATGCTGGTGGTATATCGGATCGGGGCGCATATTCCTACGCCTGGGATCAATGGCGAGGCCCTCTCAGAATTTTTACAAAAGGAAGGTGGCGCGCTACTCGGGTTTTTAGATATTTTTTCAGGCGGATCGCTTTCGCGATTGACGATCTTGGCGCTGGGCATTATGCCGTATATCAGCGCGTCGATTATTCTTCAGCTACTGACGGTGGTCGTTCCGCATCTCACGAAACTCGCCAAAGAAGGAGAACGCGGCCGGAAAAAGATTATTCAGTACACTCGATTCGGAACAATAGGTATTGCGGTCATTCAAGGATTCGGGATCGCCATCGGCCTCGAACAAATGAATAACGGCGCATTTGTGATGAGTGCTGGATGGGGATTCCGTCTGATGACGGTCATCACCTTGACGGCTGGCACCGGTTTTCTGATGTGGCTCGGTGAGCAAATTACTGAGCGAGGCATCGGGAATGGTATTTCTCTGATTATTTTTGCAGGGATCGTCGCCCGCTTACCTGCCGCAGTAGGTCAGACCTTTGAATTATACAAGGTCGGGCAACTCAGCATTATCTTGCTGGTCGCCCTTGCGGTACTGATGATCGTGGTAGTGGCTGCCATTGTCTTTTTAGAAAGCGGGCGCCGGAAAGTGCCGGTTCAGTACGCAAAGCGAGTCATCGGACGCAGGGTGTTTGGCGGGCAGAGCACTCATATTCCGTTGAAGATCAATACGGCGGGGGTGATCCCCCCTATTTTTGCTTCATCGATTATCGCGTTTCCTGCGACGATTGCCGGATTTTTTGAAACGCCTTGGGTGAAGGCCTTCGGCGCTCAGCTTGCGCCAGGGTCGTTGCTCTATACGCTGATGTATGTCGGCCTTATTCTATTTTTCTGTTTCTTTTATACTGCGGTGGTCTTAAATCCAGTGGATATGGCAGACAACATGAAAAAATACGGCGGATTCATTCCAGGAATTCGTCCGGGCACCAGGACCTCAGACTACATTTATAAAGTGCTCACCCGCATTACGTTTGCGGGATCGATTTACCTCGCGATCGTTTGTGTGATCCCTGAGTTATTGATCTATAAACTGAATGTGCCATTCTACTTCGGCGGCACCTCGCTACTGATTGTGATTGGCGTGGGTCTTGATACGGCACAACAGATTGAATCCCATATGCTCATGCGGAATTACGAAGGATTTCTCGGCAAGGGCATGGCCCCCCTTCGTGGGCGTAGCGGGTGACGGGGAATCCATGCGCGTGGTGTTTCTTGGCGCACCAGGAGTAGGCAAGGGCACTCAGGCTGACCGTATTGCGGCGCAGTATCAAGTGGCCAAGATTTCGACCGGCGATCTTCTCCGTGAGGCGGTTCGCAATCGAACGACACTGGGTCTGGAGGCGAAGAGTTACATGGATCAGGGGAGTTTGGTTCCTGATGCCGTGGTGATAGGGCTTGTACGGGAGAAATTAGCTGACACAAGTTGCGCGAATGGTTTCGTTCTGGATGGGTTTCCCAGGACGGTTCCGCAGGCGGAAGCACTGGGGGCCGTGTTGGTTTCAAAAGGGATTACGCTGGATCGAGTTGTGAGTTTTCAGGTCTCGCGTGAGGATGTCGTGAGGCGATTGAGTGGGCGCCGAAGTTGTCCCAAATGCCAAGCGACATTCCATGTAAACTTCGCCCAGTCTAAGATGGATGGGATATGCGATCGGTGTGGTGAGCCACTCGTGCAGCGTAGCGATGATCGTCGTGAAGCTATTGAGACGCGCTTGAAAGTCTATGATGAACAGACGGCCCCGCTCGTCCGCTATTATGACGAACGGCGGTTATTGTTTCCGATGGATGCATCGGGAGGAGTGGATGTCGTCTTTCGACATCTCGCACAGGAGCTTGCTCAGTACCAGGCGATATGATTATTCTCAAGACGCCGGACGAGATTGCGGTGATGGCTCAGGCGTCAAGAGTGGTAGCAGAGACACTGCAGATATTGAGAAAAGCCGTCCGGCCAGGTATCACGACAGATGAACTGGACCGTTTAGCCGAAGAAGAGATTCGATCCCGTGGTGCGAAGTCGGCGTTTAAAGGGTATCGGAGTTATCCTAAGACGCTCTGTGCTTCAGTCAATGAACAGGTCGTTCATGGGATTCCTTCCAAGCGAGTGCTGAAAGAGGGAGACATCATCGGACTCGACCTAGGGGCGATTGTCGAAGGATTTTATGGAGATTCGGCGATGACGGTCGCTGTGGGGCAGATGACCGAAAGAAATGCGCGCTTGGTTCAAATTACCGAAGAAGCCATGTATTTAGGAATCAAGCAAGCAGTGGTGGGGCGCCGGTTGTCTGATATTTCGTATGCGATTCAGCAGCATGTGGAGTCTTCAGGGTATTCGGTTGTGACGGAGTTTGTCGGTCATGGGATCGGCCGGCAGTTGCATGAAGAACCGCAGGTGCCGAATTACGGGAAACCTGGGCAAGGGCCTCGGTTGCAGGCCGGGATGGTTCTTGCGATCGAACCGATGGTCAATATGGGTGGCGCGGCCGTGAAGGTGCTTGAAGATCGATGGACTGCGGTGACGGTAGACGGGAGTCTCTCGGCGCATTTTGAACATACGATAGCGATTAAGCCGAGTGGTCCACCCAGTATTTTGAGTCAGCCTCTGTAAGGAGGCGCAGGCGTCGTGTTGTGGGTTGGGGCGAAAGGATAGAGATACGTGCCGAAAGAAGATGTCATCGAAATACAAGGCACGGTGAACGAAACGTTGCCGAATGCGATGTTTCGGGTCTCCTTGGATAATGGCCACAAGATTCTCGCGCATATTTCAGGCAAAATGCGTATGCACTTTATCCGTATTCTTCCTGGCGACAAGGTGACCGTGGAGTTGTCGCCCTATGATCTGACACGCGGTCGGATCACCTATCGGTTTAAGTAGGAGCGTGAACTGAATATGAAAGTGAGATCGTCTGTCAAGCCAATCTGTGCGAAGTGTAAGGTGGTTCGGCGCAAAGGCGTGGTGCGAATTCTCTGCGAAAATCCGCGCCACAAGCAGCGTCAAGGATAGAAGTGTGGCCGGGGGTGGGCGGCCTCCGTGCTCGCAGAACGCGCGCGATGAAACGGCGCTCGTTCGATGCGCGCAGTTGAGGCCCACCCAGCCCCGGCCGGTGAGAGTGTTACAGGAAGAAGGATAGGAGGAACTATGGCTCGTATTTCCGGGGTAGATTTGCCGAGGGAGAAGCGCGTGGACATCGGCCTGACATACGTCTATGGAGTGGGGCGCGCATCCGCACTCTCTATCCTGAGCAAGGCTGGGATTGATGGAGCCATTCGTGTGAAGGATCTGAGCGAAGAGCATATTGTCAAGATTCGAGAGATTATTCAGGAGGGCTATCAGGTCGAAGGCGATCTGAGGAAAACCTTCTCGATGAATATCAAGCGATTGATCGATAGTGGGACGTATCGTGGTCTGCGCCATCGGAAAGGGTTGCCGGTCCGCGGTCAGCGGACTAAGACGAATGCGCGGACGAGAAAAGGCCGGCGCTCCGGTGTGGGAAGCAAGCCGAAGCCGCCAGCGCGTTCGGCGTAGCATACAGCCGTCACTTGAGTAGGGAGTTCTATGAGCATCAAAAAAGGAAAGAAGAAAGAGCGTCGGATTGTGCAGAGCGGGGTGGCCCATGTCCAGGCGTCCTTTAATAACACGATTGTGACCATCACCGACATGAGCGGCAACACAATTGTGTGGGCCAGTTCAGGAAACCAGGGATTCAAGGGTTCGCGAAAGAGTACGCCATTTGCTGCTCAGCGGGCTGGCGAAGCTGCTGCACGGAAGGCGATGGAAAGCGGGATGCGCACAGTGGATGTCTATGTGAATGGTCCAGGGTCTGGTCGTGAATCGGCAATCAGATCTCTTCAGGCTGCTGGATTGCGGATCCATATGATTCGTGATGTGACCCCGATTCCGCACAACGGATGCCGTCCACCGAAGCGGCGTCGTGTCTAGTCGCGTATATCGAGAGGTTCGAACACACAAGATTTGTTGGGCGCACCACCAATGGTGATGTCCGGTAATTGGAGGTAGAGCAGTGGCAAAGTATCGCGGCCCCGTTTGTCGGTTGTGTCGGCGAGAGGGTGAGAAGTTGTTTCTGAAAGGCGCACGCTGTATGACAGAAAAGTGCGCCATCGAGCGACGGAGCTATCCTCCAGGACAGCATGGTCAAAAACGCCCGAGGAATTCAGAGTACAGTACCCAGCTCAGAGAAAAGCAAAAGCTACGCAGAATTTATGGCCTGATGGAGTGCCAGTTTCGTGGCGTGTTTGAGCGTGCGGAACGACAGCCTGGTATTACCGGTGAAGTGCTCTTGCGGTTGTTGGAATGCCGATTGGATAATGTGGCATACCGGCTAGGATTCGGCGCCTCACGAAAAGAAGCCAGACAGCTCGTGAACCATGGACATTTGACCATGAATGGCCGGAAGATTAACGTGCCCGGTGCGCAGGTGAAAGCAGGTGACGTCGTTAGTATTCGAGAGCGAAGCCGCACGTTGATCTCGGTCCAAACTGCGTTAGATTCAGTGGATGGTCGAGGTATTCCGGAGTGGTTGGAGCTCGACAAGACGGCGTTTAAAGGTATGGTGCGCGCGTTGCCGTCAAAAGACCAGATTTCTCTGCCAGTCAACGAGCAGATGGTGGTGGAGTTGTATTCAAGATAGAAGTGGAGCTTGGGAAAGGGGAGCTAGTCTCTGCGGCAAACAGATGTCGATCAGGGGTTGGTTGCTCGATGAGATGAAGGGGGAGTCATGATTAAAGCGATGAAAGACTTTCAGATCCCGATGAGGGTGGAGGTCGACAAAGATACACAAAACCAAACGTTCGGCAGATTTACGACAGAGGCCTATGAGCGTGGGTTTGGGACGACGGTCGGCAACGCGTTACGGCGCGTGCTGTTATCCTCGCTCACGGGCGCGGCAGTGACCACCGTGAAAATCGAGGGGGTCCTGCACGAATTCTCCACGATTCCAGGCATCACAGAAGATGTCACCTCCATTATTTTGAATGTGAAAGGGCTGCGGCTTGCCGTGCATACGGATAAGCCAAAGACGCTCCGTCTCAAGAAGAAGGGGCCTGGTGAAGCAAAAGGGGCTGATATTATTCACGATGCGGATGTGACCATCTTGACTCCGAATCTCCATATTGCGACGCTGGATAAGGATACCTCATTCGATATGGAAATGACGGTGAAACATGGGCGGGGTTACGTGCCTGCCGAGCGCAATAAAGAGGAGGGGCTCCCGATTGGTGTGATCGCAATCGATTCGGTATTTTCTCCTATCAAGCGTGTGAACTTTCACGTCGAGAATGCCCGCGTCGGCCGCATGACCGACTATGATAAATTGACCTTGGAAATTTGGACCGATGGAACGATCTCGCCTCGAGATGCCTTGTCCACGGCGGCAAGCATTCTGCGTGATCATATTGATATCTTTATCACCCCCGATGAGCGGGTGGAGGGACGCGCTGATCTTGGGGGCGATGAGGCGCAGCGTGAGGTCAATAAGCATCTATTCCGCAGTGTCAATGAGCTGGAGCTGTCGGTTCGTGCCGCAAACTGCTTGAAAAACGCGAACATCAAGACCATTGCCGATCTAGTGCAAAAGACCGAAGGCGAGATGCTGCGGACAAAGAATTTCGGCAAGAAGTCGCTCAACGAAATCAAGGAAATCTTGACGGAGATGGGCTTGGGACTTGGTGTGAAACTGGATGTAGCGCAGCCGATCAGTGGGAGTCCGAAGACCGAGTAACGAAACAAGAGGGAACCCGTGCGTCATAGAAAAAAAGGCAGGCAGCTCGGACGGCAGACCAAACATCGATGGGCGCTGTTCCGAAGTCTCGTGACATCGCTCCTCGAACATGAACGCATTGAGACAACTGAAGCTAAAGCGAAAGAAATTCGAGGGTTCACGGACCGGATGATTACGCTTGGCAAGGAGGGGACATTGCCGGCTCGGCGGCAAGCCCTTGCATTTATCAGAAGCAAAGAGGTCGTCTCCAAACTATTCAGCGACGTAGCGACTCGATTTAAAGACCGCCAGGGTGGCTACACAAGGATGGTGAAGACAAGGCGGCGAATTGGGGATGCTGCAAAACTCGTCGCGATTGAACTTGTGGCGCGGCCCGATATGGCGCATGCGAAGAAACATGCGCCTGGTGCACCGGCTCAGGCGAGTCCCGCTTCGAGCTAGGCCTCCTGTTCATCAGAGCCATTTGCACGTGCGATGCCCTATCAAGTTCTTCTAGTTCTCCCATCTCGTTCACAAAGATCTATAAGAATTCCCGCTCATAATGAGCGGGGTTTTTGACTCCATCGCTAGCGGATAGACGATGTCCGGGATCCGGCATGCGTTTACATGGTATGGAGCTCATGCTACTATCGTGCCAGTCAGTATCATGTTGTTCAATTCGAAAGCTGAGGCAACGTGTGGCAACGCTGGGTACGAGGAGCTTTATTAGCACTGAGTGCGGTGTTAGCCTGTTTTCTTGTCTATTTGCTCGTCACTAATTCGACAATGGTTCTTGCCCCAACCGCAGCTGCGCCAGGCTCCATGGATCCAGCTGATGCGAAGATTTCTCAATTTACATTTACTCAAACGAAGGGCGATACCGTTCAATGGAAAGTGCAGGCGCAAGAGGCACGGCTTTTTGAACGGGACAGACGAGCGACACTTCAGGTCGTCGCTGTGACACTGTTTGGCAAGCAGGGAAAGGATTTAACGGTAACTGGAGATGAGGGGACATTGGATACGGAGACGAAGGACTTCGTGCTCGCAAACCGATCAGAGCCTCTTGTGATTCACACCGAGAGTGGGTACGTCATCTATACCAACCATCTTGCTTGGACTGATCAGACGAGAGAAATCCGCACGCACGATCCTGTCCGTATCGTTGGGCATGGGTTAGAGGTGACAGGGCGTGGGTTGCTGGGACATTTAGATCGCGAAGAGTTTGAAGTACTTGAGGATGTCCATGTGGATTTGGCTCCTGCTACTTAATCTGTTCCCGCTTGGGATGGCTTCATTGAGCGAGTCGGCTGAAGCGGCTATTCCCAAAGCCAGCGCCGATCAACTTGTCAGCACCACCATTACGGCCAAGAAGATGACTGTAAAAAATCAAGATAGCCAAGCGATCTTTGAAGGTGCGGTGGTCCTGACTCGTGGATCGTTGCTGGTCTATTCCGATCGCATGATCGTGATGTTCAGCACGCAAGAGTTACCCTCTGGAGATACTCAGAAGGGGCATGAGGCTGTCAAGGGCGGCACATCTTCGAGAGGCTCTGATGCTGTACCGGCTGTGTCGAATCGTTCGGTCAACAGAATTGAAGCAACTGGACGAGTGAGAATTGAGAAGGATTCGGGGAGCGCCACCTGCGAAAAGGCCATTTACTACCATGATGGCGATAAGATTGTTCTGACCGGTGACCCGGTGGCTTGGGATAAGGGAACAAGAGTCAGCGGAAAACAAATCACGATGTTCTTGGCAGAGGATCGGAGTGTAGTAGAGGGAGGTTCGCATGTGCGGATCGAGCCGGATGGAGGGGTGGCGAAGTGATCGAGGCTGTTCAGGGAAATGCGCCGCCGACCGGCTTCTCGATGAAGAGGGCGAATGGCGGCTGTTTGCGCGCGGCGGGATTAGTAAAAAGTTTTCGTGGCCGCAAGGTTGTGAAAGGCGTCTCGGTCGAAGTCCATGCCGGTGAGGTCGTGGGCCTGCTGGGGCCGAATGGGGCTGGCAAGACCACCATTTTTGACATGATCGTCGGCCTGTGCCCGCCTGACGAAGGAGCGATCTCGCTCAGGGAAGAGACGATCACCGATCTGCCAATGTATAGACGCGCGCGCAAAGGAATTGGGTATCTTCCGCAAGAATCATCGGTGTTTCGACGGTTGTCCGTTGAGGACAATATTCTGGCAATTCTTGAGATGCTGGACTACTCTCGGACAGAGCGTCGCGACAGAGTTGATGCCCTTCTCAAGGAACTGGATCTTGGCCATATTCGGGCAAGCATGGCCTATGCGTTGTCTGGTGGTGAACGTCGGCGGCTGGAGATTACGAGGGCTCTTGCGACGAACCCTTCGTTCATGCTGCTCGATGAACCCTTTGCCGGGATCGACCCGATTGCTGTCGCCGATATCCAACACATCATTACCCGATTGAAGGAGAAAGAGATCGGTATTTTAATCACCGATCACAATGTTCAGGAGACATTGTCCATCACAGATCGGGCGTATATCATCAACGAAGGATTGATTCTTGAGGCTGGGTCCCCAGAATCGATCGTCAAGAGTGAGACAGCACGCGCTGTCTATCTGGGGGAACGGTTCAAGTTGTGAATATCAGGAGTGTGTGTACATGAAGCTCAGGCTTGACCTTCGACTCAGTCAAAAGCTGATCATGACTCCTCAATTGCAGCAGGCGATTAAGCTGCTGCAGCTGTCGAGACTTGAACTCCAGCAGAGCCTCACTCAGCATCTGATGGAAAATCCGCTCTTGGAGGATCTCCCTACTGAGGCAGAGGACAGCGAAGCTGAGAGTCCTGAGGAAAAGGCGGAAGACGCGGTGGCGTCGGCAAACAGCGAACCATCGAATGCGGACGAGTCGACTCCAGAAGAACGAGACACTCCGGATGAAGCTTCAGCGGGTGGCTGGGAAGAGTACTTTGACAACGATCGTCGAGGTGGATCCGGGTCTCAGTCATCCTCGCAGGATGAGTTTCCGTCCTATGAGCAAACCATGGCGAAAGCCACGTCCTTGGAAGACCATCTTCTTTGGCAGCTGTCGTTTTCAGGTTTATCGGGTCGTGCAAAGGAGATTGGGCGATTGATCATCGGTAACCTTGACGATGACGGGTATCTGCGTATGTCGCTTGCAGAGATGGTCGGAGGGACTGACTTTACAGAAACGGAAGCAGAGTCAGTTCTAAAGGATATTCAATGTTTCGATCCAACAGGCGTGGCGGCGCGAGATCTTGTGGAATGCCTACTGTTACAAATTGGGCATTTAGGGAAAAGTCCCATGGGGTCCTTAGGCGCTCGGCCAGGAGCGTTAAAAGGATCGATTGTTGAAGCCATCGTTCAGCATCATCTTAAAGACCTGGAGAAAAAGCAGTATGCAAGAATTGCGAAAACTTTAGGTGTTACCGTAGAGGAGGTGTTCCAAGCAACCAAAGTCATCGAAGTGCTTGAGCCAAAGCCAGGGCGACCGTTTACGAATACTCAGAACTACGCGATTGTCCCTGATGTGTTCGTGAAGAAGAATGAAGGGGAGTGGGTCGTGCTCTTGAATGACGACGGACTGCCGCGTATGCGAATCAGTCCATACTATAAACAATTGATGGGGGCTGGAGAGGGCGGGTCGGCTGAGACCAAGGCCTATCTTGACGAAAAGCTTCGGGCTGCGCAATGGGTTATTCGCAGTATCGAACAACGGAATAAGACGATTGTCAAAGTCGTGTCGAGTATCGTGAAGTTTCAGGAGCAGTTTTTTGAAAAAGGTGTGCAGCACCTCAAGCCGTTAGTGCTCAAACAAGTGGCCGAAGATATAGGGATGCATGAATCGACCATTAGTCGTGTGACGGCGAACAAATATATGTATTGCCCGCAGGGGATGTTGGAGCTGAAATTCTTCTTCAATGCTGGCCTGCAACGGGCAGATCAGCCTTCCGACATGATGTCGTCCGTGACAGTGAGAGAGATGATTCGAAAAATGGTGGCGGAGGAGGATACAAGCCACCCTCTGAAAGATGAAGAGATCGCCGCACGGCTGCTCTCACAGCAGGTTGTGATTGCACGCCGAACCGTGGCGAAATATCGGGCGGAAGAACATATTCCCTCTGCGACTCAGCGGCGACGGTTTTTTTAAAGGGCGCAGAAAAAATTATCAGGCTCGTCTTGCTCATGTGGTTCACCGGTTTGGCTGGTTGCAGAGAGTCTGGGGTAGGTGAGAAGACCAACGTGAAAGGATGTGGCACACCCGCGTGATTCATTGACTGAGTCTGTGTACCTCATAGTTTTCTAGAGCATGCTAGACCTTCCTTATCCATCTGCGTTTGTTGTGGTTTCCTATCCAGGGTTTCCTCCGGTGTTGTAAATGCATAGATCGAACACTCATAGTTGAATGGTAGAGAGGCTGAGGTTGCTCAGCTTGAAAGGATACATGTCGATCAAAATTACCGGACGCCACCTCGTGATTACGCCGGCGCTCAGACAGCATGTAGAAAGTCGCTTTGAGCGGCTTGTGCGGTACGAAGTGAAGCTGACCCACCTGGAAGTGATTCTGGGTGTGAGCAAGCTTCAGCATCATGCGGAGGTTGTGTGTACTATGCAGGGGCGACGAATTCAGGCAAAAGCTTCGACGCGGGAAATGTACGCGACGATCGACCAGCTCGTGGATCGCTTGGGTACCCAGATACGAAAACAAAAGGAACGCCAGACTGACCATAAAGAACCGCAGAAGAGATCGGCTCGTAAGATTCTACCCCCGGCTGTTCGTAAGGATGAGGGAGAGGAGAAGATCGAAGTTATGTGCCCCCCCAAGGTGGTTCTGACGTTGGAGGACGCGAAACGCCGGCTCGACTCTCTGCCTGGCTCGCTAGTGGTCTTCACGGCACGGTCTTCTGGAAAATTGCAGATTCTACAGCGACTCGATCGCGATCGAGTGGTCCTGATCGATCCGTAAAGGGTAAGCGGCATGGCTGCGCTCAAGCTGGTTATCATCAGCGGTCTTTCCGGATCAGGGAAGTCGCATGCGCTCAAGTGCTTTGAAGACGTCGGGTATTTCTGCATCGATAATTTGCCTCCCGCCATTTTGCCGACCTTTGTTGATCTCTGTCATCAGCAAGGAGGGGAGATTAAGAATGTCGCGCTCGGAATCGATGTCAGGGAGCGCGTGTTCTTTTCCGACCTCGTAGGGGTCATTGAGCGCGTGAAAGCGCTCGGGCATGCGATTGAATTGATATTCTTCGAGGCTCGGGAAGAGGTGCTGGTTCGTCGATTCTCGGAGTCCCGAAGGCCGCACCCACTTCTTCCGCATCTTCCGGTACTGGAGGGAGTGCGAGTCGAAAGGGAGCGCCTCTCCGACTTGCGGCGCCACGCCGACCGTATTATCGATACCTCAGATCTGACAGTGCATGAGTTACGAGAGTTGTTAAACCGGCAGTTTAGAGAGGAGGGAGCGCCGCATCGACTGACCATTTCGCTGATTACATTCGGCTATAAGTTTG
>JAKDNQ010000094.1 GCA_030456405.1 Nitrospira sp. | reverse complement strand
GGCAAATGGCGCAACGACTTGTCCCCGGGTAAGATTTTAGATGGCGCTATACGCCCGCTTGCGCTGATCGCCAGGCGGGGAGTAGGCTGAGCCCACTGGTTGTTCGCTTGTCGGAGGCTCGCCATGTGGATCATCTGGCTCTTCGGTTTCTTCCTTCTCGTCCCTCCCGTGTTTGCCGATCCTGGCTTCGACGAAAAGTACGAGCGCGACTACAACATCTTTAATCCGATCAATCAGTACCGTCCCGACAATCCCCTGAGTCCCATCAACTCCGTTGATCCCAAGAATCCATTCAACCCAATCAACAGTGTCGATCCCGGCAATCCCGCGAATCCCATCAATCGCGTCAACCCGAACAACCCATTTAATCCGATCAACGAAGTCAATCCCAACAATCCGCGAAACCCGATCAATCGCTACAATCCCGACACACCATTTAAGCCGTTACGCTAGTTCTCTAACTCATGACTATCAGAAACGTTTTTAGCATGGAGGAGTTATGGATTCCGTCTATGTAACAACGAGGGGTCGGATTGTCATTCCGGCTCGGCTTCGTCGGAAACTTGGCATCAAGCCAGGCACCAAGGTGTGTTTCATCGAGCGTGGGAGTGATATCCTCTTCCAGCCCATTACAAAGCAATACATCCGCAGCCTATGTGGCATGCTCAAGGACACAACATCAGCGACTGCAGAATTGCTGCTCGAATGTAAGAAGGATCGGGAACGAGAGCAAGCCAAGAGAAAAGGCTCAGTACGCCTCAGGAAACTCGGGGTTGGTCCTGGATCGGTACTCGAATGGGACGAGAAGAACGAAGAGGTCATTGTGCGAAAAGCCACGATCAGCGTGAAGGACGGCATCAGAAAGCACATCCGTCAAAAATATGCACGCGGTTGATACGAATGTCTTAATGCGAATACCGGGCGACCTGTTTGGGTGCGGCAAGGTGTCCTCCTATAAAATACCCATTGCGGACAATGTGTCCTTGACAGAAGGACACCTGTAGGCCATGCTTGCGCCATGAGCCTGCACCCCGTTCTTGCCGAAAAACTGAGCACCGCCATGGCAGCGGAAGTTTCGTTGGCGCTCACCCGGCGCGATGCGCGCCTGCCTGCCGTGCCCGGCAAAGTGCATGCGGTGATCGGGATGCGTCGGGCCGGTAAGACCACGTTCCTGCGGCAGTTATTGCAGGAATGCCGGAGGAATGGGCCTGCGGAGCAGGCGATTTATCTCAGCTTCGACGACGACAGGCTGGCCGGGCTTGGCGCAGACCAGCTTGGGAATTTGCTCGAAGAGTATTATCGGCGCGCGCCGGCGCTGCGTGGGCGCGCGACCGTACGCTGGTTCCTCGACGAGATTCAGCTCGTGTCCGGATGGGAACGGTTTGTGCGGCGCGTTCTGGACACTGAGAAGGTCGAGATCGTCGTGTCCGGGTCGTCGGCGCGGATGCTTTCGCGCGAGGTTCACACGTCGCTACGCGGCCGCGGCATGGCCACCGTGATCCGGCCCTTCTGCTTCCGGGAGTTTCTGCGTCACCGTGACGAAGAGCCGGGTGGGGATCCGAGGCGCTGGAAACCGGCGGATCGATCGCTGATCGAGAAGCGGTTTCGCGAATTTCTGTTGGAGGGGGGCTTTCCCGAAGCGCAGGGATTGTCGCCGGCCACGAGAGTCGAGTTGTTGCAGGGCTACGTGGACACCGTGTTATTCCGCGATGTGGTGGAACGCTACGGGGTGTCGCAGGTGGCGGCGCTGCGGTGGCTGGTTCGGCAGTGCCTGCGAAATCCGGCGGGGAGCTTCAGCGCCCACCGCTTGCACCAGGACCTGAAGGCCCAAGGTCACGGTGTGGCCAAGGATGCCGTGCATGTCATGCTCAGCCATCTGCTGGATGCCTTCCTGCTCAGCGCCGTGCCGCTGGCCACCGATTCGGAGCGCCAGCGCAATTCCAACCCACGCAAGCTCTATCCGGCGGATACCGGACTCATCAAGGCGTTTGACGCCAGCGGCAGGACGAACCAGGGACATGCGCTGGAGACGGTGGTGTTGAACGAACTGGAGCGGCGCAAGGCCGAGGTGGGATACGTGAAGACGACCGACGGGCTGGAGGTGGATTTTTTGGCGCGCTACCCGGGCGGAGGGGAAGAGCTGCTCCAGGTGTGCGCAGACTTGTCGTCGCCGGAGACCCGTGCGCGCGAACTACGCGCCATGACGGCGGCAGCGAAAGACCATCCGCACGCCGCGCGCCGACTGCTGGTGCTCGACCGCGATGCGCTCGCTCAGGTGAAGGAATTCGCGATCGAGGCACAGCCTGTATGCGAGTGGTTGCTGGCCGATCAGGCCGCGCAACAGGGCTGAAGAGGGAAAACACATGGACCTACAGGGCTCAAACCAGAGCCATGCAGAGGGCACCCTGCCGAATCAGTTCCATGAGCGACTCTTATAAAATCTCCGGGACGGGGGCTGATTGAGCTTCCACTGCGCGCGTCCAACGAAGGCTGGTTCATCTGGTCCTTCTGGTCTATCTGGTTGGTCGAACCGGAAATTCATCCAGAAGAACCAGACAGACCAGAAAGACCATCTAACCAGACAGACGAACCCGGGCGCGTTGCGCGAGCACAGAAGATCATCAGCCTCCATCCCCTCCTCTGTTCTGCGAGCAAGAAGGACACCTGGCCACTCCCTATCTCTTCCACTATTTCAATGGTAGCCTGGTCGATCCTCGATTGCGCGCGTCGAACGATATATATGCTCCCTCCAAGCTTGATCGTTATCTCTCAGGGATGGGGGCTGATGGATCTTCCACTGCGCGCGTCCAACGAGGGGAGTCCGCGACCGCGCGTTGCGCGAGCACAGAAGATCATCAGCCTCCATCCCTCACCTCTTTCCCATCTTCCCCAGCTCCGCAAAATAATGCGCAAACGCTTTCATCCCGCCTGAGGCTTGGCCCCAGTCGAAATATTCGTTCGGCGCATGGTAGCCGTGCTCAGGCAGACTCAGCCCCATAAATAGGATCGGCGCCTTCCAGGCTTTCTGCATGGTGACCACAGCGCCGATCGATCCTCCTTCGCGGATGAAGGCCGGCTCTTTGCCAAAGCCGGCCTTCGCCGCCCGCTTCACTGCTTCGACATAAGGCCCCTCGAACAATCCTTTGAACGGATGGAGCATCCCTTCCCGCTCGACTTTTATGTTCGGATTCAGCTTAGCGACATGTTTCTTGAGCAACGCGAAGGCCTTTTCCGGGGTTTGATTCGGCACCAACCGCATACTCACTTTCAATTCACCATGGCCCGGCACAATGGTTTTTACCCCTGGCCCATGATAGCCGCCGGTCAGGCCATGCACCTCAAATGTCGGCGCAGCCCAGATCCGGCGCATGATCTCTGCGGGATCGTTCGTGCGCAACGTCTGGAACCCATAGGCCTGCTTGAAATTCTTGACCTGGAACCCTGACGCAAGAAAGCTCTTGATCTCCGCTTTGGTCGGTTCGACTACATCCTGGTAGAAGCCTGGAATCTTCACCTTGCCGGTCTTGGCATCGATACAGGCATGCGCAACCTCCATCAGTTCCGCGAGCGGATTCCGCGCGGCGCCTCCGGTTACACCGGAATGGGCGTCTTTCGTTCCCGTGCGCAGCGTGAGGCGCGCGCCCAATAGACCGCGCAGACCATAGGGCATGGCCGGTTTTCCTTTCGCGAGCCAGATCGTATCCGACACGATCACAGAGTCGGGGCGTGGGATCGCCGCTCGATTCTTTAGTCCAGCGGCAAAATGCGGACTGCCGATTTCTTCTTCCAGTTCCCAGAGAAACCGAACGTTGATTGGAACTCCTTGCTCGATGGCGTATCGGGCTCCGAACAGGGCTGAGAGCGCCGGTCCTTTGTCATCCGTCGCGCCACGGCCGCGATACAACCCGTTCTCGTTTTTGAATGCAAAGGGCGCCTGCTTCCATTCCGGCTCCTGCGCCGGTTGCACGTCCATATGATTGTAGATGGTGACCGTCGGATGATGGGCTCCGGTCGTCCAGCCTCCCGACACGATCGGATAGCCACCGGTCTCTACAATCCGAACGTCGGCTCCCAAGTCTGTGAGAAGCTGCCGCGCAAATTCCGCCATGCGACGGATGTCGGGAGCCTTGGCCGGATCCATGCTGATCGAAGGAATCTCCACCATCTGGCCCAGCAGATCTTCAAACCGGCTGCGGCTGTCTGTGACGTAGCGTTCAAGGCGCGCGTGATCGATCATGGGTGATTCTCCAGGAATAGGTCGGCGGATTATAACGAGTTCGTCGAGGGGGCGGAAGGGACTTCTGCGACGACCTTCTGTAAAATAGAACCGTGATACACCACAACGCATCTCGTGGACACACGCTGATGAGTCTCCTTGCCGTCCTCTGGCTTGGGTGGGCTGTGGTCAGCTCTTCTTCTGCTTCAGCCGCGGAGCCCATCGCCATTCGTGAGATTCTCGACGAGCCGAAATCGTTTCATTTGAAACAGGTCACGTTGCAGGGAACGGTTCGCGATGTGACGCCGCTCGATCCCTACAAGGTCCAGGCCGGCACCATGTGCTACGGCGCCTATTTGTTCTATCTGGAAGATGAAACCTCTTCGATCAACGTGGCCGTCTATGGACGTTGCGGAATCCCGACCGTCAAAGACCCCGATGTCGAAGACGGGCAACGAATTGAGCTCACCGCCACGATCCAGTCGCCGAGTCACGGGGGCTACTATTTGAGTTTTCAAGGGGTGAAGGTGGCCAGAGATAAAGAAGGCGTCATTCAAGCGGTGGCGGATCGGATCATCCCTCTCGCCGAATAAACGAGCGCGCAACCGATGACCGTTCAACTTGCGATTCCAACTGTGACAAGGATCGGCTGGATCGGCGCCGGCGTGATGGGTTCATCGATGTGTGGCCATCTGCTCACGGCCGGCTATCGCGTAATCCTCCATAGCCGCACGCGGTCGAAGGCGCAACCATTGTTCGATCGAGGCGCGCAATGGGCCGAGAATCCTCGTGCTGTGGCGGCTGAATCCGATGTCCTCTTCACGATGGTCGGCTTTCCTCAGGACGTGCGTACTGTCTATTTCGACGAGACTGGAATTCTGGCCGGCGCGCGAGCGGGGACGATCCTCATCGACATGACTACGACGCAACCCTCCTTGAGCCGCGACATTGCCTCGGCTGCTTCAACGAACAATCTCTCGGCCATCGATGCCCCTGTCTCAGGCGGCGATGTCGGCGCGAAGAATGCCTCTCTCTCGATCATGATCGGCGGCGACACGGAGCCCGTTCAAACTGCGATGCCGCTCTTCGAACTGCTGGGTAAGAAGATCGTCCATCAAGGCGGCCCCGGATCGGGCCAACAGGCGAAACTCTGTAACCAGATCGTGATCGCCGGCACGATGGTCGGTGTGTGCGAGAGTTTGAGCTATGGCTACAAAGCGGGACTCGATCTGAACCGGATGCTGAACTCCATCCGTGGCGGCGCAGCCGCCTGTTGGACGTTGGACAACCTGGCGCCGCAAATTCTCCGGCGCAATTTCGACCCGGGATTTTTTGTCGAGCATTTCATCAAGGACATGGGCATTGCCTTGGAAGAAGCAAAACGCATGGGGCTCGTCCTACCAGGCCTCACGTTGGTGCACCAGCTCTACCGGACCGTCCACACACTTGGGCATGGCCGTAGCGGAACCCACGCGCTGATGCTCGCGCTCGAAGACCTCAGCAAAGTCCACGTGAATGCGTCGAAGTAAGAGGTCGTAAAAGAAAATGGCGGTGGGTCATTCCGTTCGGAGCCGATATCCGACTCCCAACTCCGTGACCAGATAGCGTGGATGCGCCGGGTTTTCCTCGAGCTTGTTTCTCAACTGGCGCATGTACACTCGCAGATAATGCCCTTCCTCCACGTGCAGCGGACCCCACACTTCTTTCAGAAGCTGACGGTGAGTCATCACCTTGCCGGCATACCGGATCAACGTCGTGAGCAGTTTGTACTCGATCGGTGTGAGGTGAATTTCCTTCGCCGCCACAAACACCTGTCGCCGCCCGAGATCGACCTTGAGATCACCGAGCGTAAACACCGACTCGCCGATATCCGCGGCAGATCGAGAAGCATGACGAAGCGCCGCTCGCATTCGTGCGAGCAGTTCGTTGACTCCAAACGGCTTGGTGACGTAGTCATCAGCGCCCAAGTCGAGCGCGGCAACCTTCGCTTGTTCTTGCTCGCGGGCCGACAGCACGAGAATCGGTATAGTGGACCACGCGCGTACTTGACGAATCACCTCGGTCCCATCCACATCGGGAAGCCCCAAATCGAGCAAGATGATGTCAGGATTTCTCGCCTTTGCCTGCGCAAGCCCGTCTAATCCACTGGTCGCCTCATAGAGGCGGTAGCCGTGGGCGGGTAAGGAATTCCGAAGAAATCGCCGGATCTCCGCTTCATCTTCGATGATGAGGACGGTCGCCTCGTGAATAGCCATGTCAGCCCAGGAATCCTTTCATCCTCTCACACGACCGGATGGCGTTCGACCTTTTCCACCTCGATCGTCGGCTGAGCCTGTCCGATCGGAAGAGTGAACTTGAACACAGCGCCGCCACCTGGACGCTTCTCAGCCCAAATCCGTCCTCCATGAGCCTCGATGATTCCACGGCAGATGGTCAAGCCAAGTCCCACTCCCCCCTCACGGGCCGGACCGGCACGATAGAACTTATCGAAGATACGCTGTTCATCGCCGGATGGAATCCCAGGCCCTCGATCGGCGATCTCAAAAGCTATTTCGCGGTCAGAGCCCGTTGCAGACAGTTCGATGGCCGTGGAAGGAGGCGCATACTTCAGAGCATTCTCAATCAGATTGATCAGGACTTGTTCTATCAACACACCGTCCAACGGTACGAGCGGCAGATCCGGCTGGAAGTTGATGCTGACTTGATGTCCGTTGAGTCGGCTCTCCAAACGCGTCAACGCTGCCCCTACGATTTCTTCGAACGGGTGCCATTCTCTTTGCAACTGGACTGCGCCTGATTCTAACTTCGTCATGTGCAATAAATTTCGGACCAGACGATCCAGCCGATGCGCCTCATTATAAATAGATTGCGTCAACTCATGACGCGCCGCAGGGCTAAGCTGGTCGTTCTCTTCAAGAAGACCACTGGCGGCTCCAGTGATCGTTGCCAATGGGGTCCGGAGGTCGTGGGACACAGAACTGAGGATGGCGTTGCGCATCCGTTCAGTTTCCACCGAGACGTGCGCCTGTTGCGCCTCTTCTGCCAGGCGCGCCCGCTCTAGCGCAAGGGCAATCTGATTTGCGAGGACTTCCAAGAGGTGCAGTTGTTCCTGGTCAAGAAAACGCGTCGCAAGAGTCGGACGGACCGCCAACACGCCGACAGGCCCCTTTGATCCGACCAACGGAAGATACAACGCACCGGCGCCGGGCAATGTGTCGCTGCCCAGACCTGCCCGCTCGCCATGCTCAAAGACCCATTGCGCCACTCCCGATTCTTTTGGATCGAATTCGAAGAACAATTCCTTGCCCCGTTGTAGGACCAGACGTTTGTTGAGATCCGCCACAAACACGGCCGCCTGGCTCTCGAACACTTCTCGAACGTGTTGTATAGCCAATTGTGTGAGGGTGGCCAGCTCGCGGTGAGTGGCCAGATCGCGGCTCAAGGCATAAAGGACCGCCGTACGCCGTTCCTGACGACGAGCCAGCTCAGCTTGTTGCTTGGCACGGACGGCCAGTCCACTGATCGTCAGCGCCACCACCAACATGACGGCAAACGTCAGGAGATACTGAATGT
>JAKDNQ010000396.1 GCA_030456405.1 Nitrospira sp. | reverse complement strand
GTGGAGATTCAACTTGAACGATTGCGGGCGCGTCTGGCAGAGCGACGGATCTCTCTGTCGGTGACGCCGGCGGCTTTGCGGCATCTAGGGGAGCGTGGTTACGATCAGGTCTATGGCGCGAGGCCCTTGAAGCGATTGATTCAGCAGGAAATTGAAACACCGATGGCGCGTCAGTTGGTCAAGGGCGAATTGCGCGATGGAGATACGGCGACCGTCGACTTGAATGACCGGCAGATCGTCATTGTGCCGACCGTCACAGTGTAGATGGTCGGCCGAACTCACCCAATGACGACCGACTTACCGTTTAGATCTTGGGTTGTCCCGCTGGCACGGAGCTTATCGATCCTCCATTCGGTGGGAGAAATCCGGATGACGTGACCCTTAACCGTATGAAACTCCCCTTTCGTGAGCGCCACGACACCGGGCGCCGTCATATCTATCTGCAAGATGACGGTTCCCGAAGCCGAATGTCTGAGCGAGAGTCCCTTCGGAGTCGCCGTCACGTCGTAGGCCCGCTTCTCGTTGATCATCAGAGTGCTGTCGTTGAGCTTCGCTGTCACTTTCCCTTCCGCATCGAACAGGGCAAAGTTCACGAGCAGAGCACCCGTACCTGGTTTCAGTGCGACTTCAATCTGTGGAACGCCCTCGATTTCGATCATGCCGTCTGTATTGCGGTAGACATTCGAGCCCACTTCCACGTCCATCTAGAACCTCATTTCAACACAATGTGAGACACATGCCTTATGACTTCTTAATGCGATTCAGAATCAATGCGACACAACCGCCGAGCAGCCCTCCTCCCAAGATGGTCGTCAGCAGCTCGATCAATTTGAGCCCCCACACAGAGCCAGACGTTTGCATCGCCTCCCGAATGCCTCCTTGCAGCATGATCACGGACAATGCCATGGTGGCGCCGACGACAAACCACCAGAGAAAGACTCTCACGGTCGACCACATAGGAACACCTCAAAAATCCATCCGACGGTCAAGGCTGCGGTATTGAATCGCTTCTGCCACATGCATCGGCTCGATCTTATCAGAGCCCGCGAGATCGGCAATAGTTCTCGCAACGCGCACAATCCGTCCATGGGCTCGCGCCGACAGCCCGAGTTTCGTCAGGGCCCGTTCCAAGAGTTCTTGTGTCGGGGCATCCAAGGCACAGTACCGCTTCAAGAGCCGAGGCTTCAACTGAGCATTCGAGTGAATCGCGTCTTGACGATATCGGTGGCGCTGCCGATCCCGTGCCGCCAGGACACGCAATCGAATCGTGGCAGAACTTTCCGGCATCGGACCCTGATCGTGCAGATCTCGCACAGAAACCGGCGGGACCTCAATGTGAATGTCGAGTCGATCTTGAAGCGGCCCTGAGAGTTTGGCTCGATACCGACGAATTTGATGGGGAGTGCAGACACATTCACGTGTGCGATCTCCGTAGTATCCGCAGGGACAAGGATTCATCGCCGCGATCAACATGAATCGCGCAGGGTAACGAAGCGAGCCGCTGGCCCTGGTCAGGGTCACGTGCCCATCTTCCAACGGTTGACGCAATCCGTCTAACACAGGACGGCGAAACTCCGGAGATTCGTCCAGGAACAAGACGCCATTGTGCGCCAAGGATACTTCCCCCGGTCGAGGAACGCTCCCACCTCCGATGAGTCCGGCATCGGAAATACTGTGGTGTGGAGCGCGAAACGGACGGACTGTCAGCAATGGATGATGCGCCGGTAGTTGCCCGGAGACACTATGGACACGGGTGGTTTCGATCGCTTCCTCATGTTCCATAAGCGGCAAAATCGTGGGAAGGCGTTTCGCCAACATGGTCTTGCCGGATCCGGGAGGTCCCACCATCAAGAGATTGTGGCCTCCGGCTGCGGCGATCTCCAGAGCACGCTTCGCATGATCTTGTCCCTTTACATCGCCATAGTCGTCATCTTCCAGCGGGCGAGTCGTGAACAATTGGTCCCGGTCTGTGTGAGCCGGGACCAGCGAAATCGCGCCGGTGAGAAATCCCACGGCCTCGGGGAGCGTATGAAGCGGATAGGCTGTCACGCCCTGCACCACGGCCGCTTCTTGGCAATTCTCAGCCGGCAGAAGCAAACTGTAATTGGGCCGGCAGGCAATCCCGATGGATAAGGCCCCGGTAATTGCCTTGATACGCCCGTCCAACGAGAGTTCTCCGACACAGACGCGGCCTAGTATGCTCTGGGGTGTAATCACTTCTTCCGCCACAAGAATCCCAATGGCAATCGCCAAGTCGAGGCCCGATCCCTCCTTTTTGATTCCTGCGGGAGCAAGATTCACCGTGATTTTCTTGGCTGGGAAATGGAACCCCGTATTTTTCAGCGCGGAGCGGACTCGGTCGCGGCTCTCCCGCACCGTGGCATCGGGAAGACCGACGACTGAGAACTGTGGGAGTCCTCCGGCAATATCGACCTCCACATCGATCAGATGCGCATCGATACCCACCAGTGCGGCACTCAAGACTTTTGCAAGCACATCAATCTCCGTGCCACGCGACGAGGCTGCTGGATTATAGGAACCATACCCGATTGTTTCAACTGAAACAGTTGAAGGCAGTGAAGACCCATTGCGTGCTCGTGCCGTATGTCCAAGGTCCGAAGGGCACGACCGCTGACCGGAGACTCATCGTAGCAGCAAATCTGCGATAACAGCAGACATCTTCATGAATCGTGCAGGCAAGTTGTCATCACACCAGTCAGAACGCTAGCACGCTCTTCCTCCCTTCTGTATAATCCCTCACTATGTCTGTCCAATCCACTGGCCTCTTCTCTTGGCTCCCCGAACATCCATCACTCAGCAAGTGGGCAGGTTCTTTGCCTGTGTGTATGCTTCTTGGTGGTGTACTCATTGGAGCCGCCGATCCGGCTTTGGCTCAAGTGCCCAGGCGTGGAGCCAACCCATCTGGACTGGTTGGAGCATCGATGGCCGTCCTTGCCACACTGCAAGACGCTGATGTGCTTCCGCCCGAAGACA
>JAKDNQ010000093.1 GCA_030456405.1 Nitrospira sp. | reverse complement strand
CTTCGTGTGATAGAGCATGTCGTCCATCGTCACCGACAGCGTTGTGGCTTTCCCCTGCACGACGACACCGAGCGAATCGCCGACTAAGATGGCCTCGATGCCGGCCTGCTCCACGATGCGTGTGAACAGCGCGTCATAGGCCGTGACGACGATGAGCTTCTTTTTGTCACGTTTGTGTTGCTGAAACTCAGGAATGGTCATCAACCCACTTCCGCTTCGGTGATAATGTCCCCCAGCCGGTGCGTGGCCTTGATCGCCATAATATGGACTCCATCGCAGTAGGGCCGCACCGCCTTAATTGTCCGCACTGCGATGTCCACGCCTACATCCTCAGCACGCTCAGGGCCGGCTGCCCTGAGTTCATCGATCATCTCCTGGGGAACCGACACGCCGGGAATATTCGCATTCATGAACTCCGCCATCTTGGCGTTCCGAAGAACGAGAATGCCCGCAAGCACCTTGGCTTTGAACGGGCGAACCGCCTTCATAAAGGACGCGAATTGTTCCGGATGATAAATGGCCTGCGTCTGGAAAAACTGGGCGCCCGCCTTTACTTTTAGTTCAAACTTGGCGAGCATAGGTCCTAACGGATCGGCTTCCGGCGTCACGGCGGCGCCGATTGTAAACGATGTCGAGCCATCCAACTTGTTGCCGGCCATATCCCGTCCATTATTGAGGCCTTGTACCAACTGCATCACTTGGACGGAGTCCAGATCATAGACCGGCTTGGCCTCCTTATGATCTCCGACGGTTGGATAGTCCCCGGTGAGACAGAGAATATTGCGGATGCCGAGCATGGACGCGCCCATGAGATCCGACTGAATCCCGATCCGATTCCGATCGCGGCAGGTCATCTGCATGACCGGATCATGGCCGAGTTCGTAGAGGAGCCGGCAGACAGACAAAGACCCGGCTCGAACCACAGCAGCCGTATTGTCCGTGACATTGACGCCATGGACACGCCCCACCAATTGTTTGGCGTTCTCCAATACGCCGGAAATGTTGGTGCCTTTGGGAGGATTGTACTCAATCGTGACAGCAAACTGTCCCTGATCGAGCGTTTCTTTCAACCGTCTTGGCTCTCGACTCATGTTTTCCTAACCCCTTCACTCTCACGCTGTGAGGTGGCTGGGCTGCTCCATCGTGCGCACGTCCAACGAGGGGAATCCGCGACCGCGCGTTGCGGGAGCACAGGAGTACCCAGCCACCTCACAGCATTCCCGCTGCTCTCTTTGCAGACTCCACCGTGTTATCCAGCAACATCGCAATCGTCATCGGCCCGACACCTCCCGGCACAGGGCTAATCCAGCCCGCCTTCTGACTGACCGGCTCAAAGTCGACATCGCCACACAATTTGCCCTCAGGAGTTTTGTTCGTTCCCACATCGATGACGACGGCCCCCTCGCGCACCATGTCGGCCGTGACAAACTTGGCCTTCCCAATTGCGACCAGCAACAACTCGGCTTCACGGCAGACCGCAGGCAGATCCTTCGTCTTAGAGTGACAAATCGTCACGGTGGCGTGGCGCTGAAGCAGCATAAGCGCCAACGGCTTGCCGACGATGTTGCTCCGTCCCAATACGACTGCGCGCTTTCCTTCGATACTCACGCCGGTAGATTCGATCATCTTAATGACACCCTTCGGCGTGCAGGCTTCAAATACCGGATGCCCCTCGACAAGCCGACCGAAATTGTATGGGTGGAATCCATCTGCGTCCTTATCAGGCGATACCGCTTCGAGCACCACCTTGCTGTCGATATGCTTCGGAAGCGGCAGCTGAACCAAAATCCCGTGGATTCTGGGGTCGGCGTTCTCCTTCTCGATCAAAGCCAACAACTCTGTCTGCGTGGTGCTCGCCGGCAATTTGTGGTCGTCGATATAAATACCTACTGCATCACAGGCTTTCTGCTTGCTCTTCACATACAGATGTGACGCGGGATCGTCGCCCACCAAAATCGTCGCCAGGCCGGGCTTCACCCCTGTCTTCGCCAACACGGCTGCAGATTCAGTTGTCAATCGCTCGCGTACTTGCAATGCCAAGGCTTTGCCGTCGATCAATCGTGCCGCCACGGAATCCTCCTCCGTTGAAAAACCATCAGAAAAACACGGCACCATAGCAGGGCATTTTTGAGCAAGTCAACGAGCGGCCAAGAGGTGAGGGGTGAGGGGTAAGGCGAGGGACTTGGGAATCTTATGTTGATCGCTGCTCTGCCTACTCTTTACCCCTAACCCCTTACCCCTCACGTCCTCTCACGCCTTACGTCCATTTCTTGACAGGCTCTTCGCCTGACAGCTACGATACATGCATCACCCACTATCAACAGTCACCTATCCTGTGAGCTGAACCTCCTTCGTGATGTCCCATTTGACACACGCCATCACCCATCCAGCAGCCTGGCTCATCTGGATCATGCCTCTTGTGATCGCCGGCCCGCTCAGCGCCCAGATCACCGTAACGGAACTGCAATCTCCCTATAGCTTCGTCAACGATCCCGTTGAGAAGGGTTACTTTATCTCAAGCGTGAACGGCGAAGCGGAGACCGCCGACAATAACGGATTCATCACCAAGCTCAATCACAATGGCACACTGCTCAATCTCAAATTCATTCAAGGCGGGAAGGACGACGTCATTCTTCATGCCCCCAAAGGCATGGCCTTAGTTGAACATGTGCTCTACGTGGCCGATCTCAATACCCTACGCGGCTTCGACACGTCCACCGGCAGGCCGATCATGGCCCTCACCATCCGACCGCCTGCAACCTCTCGGTCTGAGCCCCTGCAGACCTCGTTGAGCGACGTCACCTTCGATGGCAAGGGACATCTCTATTGCTCAGACCAGAAGGCGAACACCATCTACCGTGTCGACCTGGCCACCCAGACGGTATCTGTGCTCATCACAGATCCCTCCCTCGCAGGTCCCTCTGGCCTAGCCATCCATCCAAAGTCAGGTCACATCATCGCAGTCAGTTGGGAGAAGGGCAAGATTTCAGAAATCTCTCCGGACGGTGTGATGACAGAAATCTTCTCCAACGGATTCTTCTCTAACCGCTTTCAGAATCTCCGCGGAGTAGACTTCGACCGCTGGGGCAATATGTACGTGTCCGATTCCACAACGGGAAAAGTCTGGCGCATGAGCTGGGACAAGCGCTTTCAAGTCATCGCCGAATTCTTGCCCTCGCCGGGAGATCTCAGCATCGATCGTGCGAATAATCTCATCCTTGTGCCCTATGAGCAGGCGCATGCGGCAGAGATGAACGGGCTCGAAACCCCCAGTGATGGGAAGCCCAAGAAAGAAAAACGGACGCTGGCAGACTACGGATTCATCCCGCCTCCACCGAAACCGGCGCTAGAAGAGCCCGTGAAGAAATGAGCCAGTGCGCCTATTGCACACAACGGAAAGGGAAGCGGCCCTGTCCCGCTTTGGCAGGGCTGATTTGCAGCCAGTGCTGCGGCGAACATCGAATCGTGCGGGTCTCATGCCCGGCTGACTGTATTTATCTCGAATCCGGAAGCGATTATCAACAGAAGCGGCTGGCGGTGCAATTCATGCCGGCACGCCGGGAGTTCTATCGTGAGCTGACCGAGCTCGGCGACAAGAAGGCCGTGGCCCTCTTCAATCTCGTTGAAGTGGTCATCTTCGGTTATTTCCACAGCCGCCGTGACGGACAAGATGCGGAGATTGTGGCGGCGCTCCAAGCCTTGCGGCGAACCCTCAGTCCCCTGCACGTGCCGGCAGGTCCGACACCGGTCTTTGCAGAGCATTTGAAGAAGGAATACGATACGTTCAAGAAGCAGAATCCTCAGGACATCGCCGACATGTCATCCGCACCAGAAATACTGGACCGAGCCATCGCCTTCGTCTCACGTTTTTCTGGTACGGACTTTCAATCACACCGGTTTCTCGGTGGGCTCATCGGCTATGTGCGAGCCTACCATCCTGAAATCGCAGAACACCTGGTTAAGCAACGTGAGCCGGGCCATATCATCTTACCCGGGCAGCAACTTATGCCGCCTCCGGCGCCTGAGCCCCATACCCATGGACCGGGCTGTCACCATCACTGACAGGGAACCATGCTCGCAGCATGCTAGACTTGATACCGTGAGCTCAAAGCAAGAACAAAAAATCAGAAAAGCACGCCGGGCAGAATTACGCTGCACCCTGAGATTTTATTCTGGTGAGATCGAAGGAAATGCCACGATCACAAACATCTCGGCATCGGGCTGTCGAGCTGAATCCGACATCAATATGGCGGAAGGGCTCGACGGTCAGGTGATACTTCAACTTCCCAACCAGTTACCACCAATAAAAGTCGAACGAGCCTCAGTACGTTGGGTCTCCGGCAATGCCTTTGGCCTGAGCTTCATTCTGTTCTTTCCGTCCGAGCGAGCCCGTCTCTACACGTTCCTCGAACACATAAAATAGCATCCACTCTTCTACTTTCCACACTCCACAAAGGAGCGCGGTCTCATGGACTCCAACTGCGCACATCGAGCGAGCACATTCTTATCGTACGCGCTCTAGCCCGCATTATTCAGGAACGTTCGTCGCGAAATCGCTGAGCCGCGTCGCGAGACCGGCGCGCGGAGCCGTGAGGACCCGATGCGTACTCGTGTAGTACGGTGAGGGGTCCGAGGAGCGAGCCCGTCGGCCAAAGGCTCGTCGTAGCAGCGGATCGGCGATTGCAGCAGAAGCGCTCATGAATAATGCGGGCAAGAGCACGGGAGTCCGTGAGACCGCGCTGCTACTCGACGATCGTCACCGTCATCTCAACCCGCTCGTTCGGCAAATCGCGATCGTTTCTTGGCATAATCACGATCTTATCGGCCACGCCAAGACCTTTGATCACCTCGCCGAACGCTGTGTACTTTCCATCGAGGAAATGCGACGGTTCGACGACAATAAAAAACTGCGACCCAGCGGTGTCAGGTTCGCTCGCACGCGCCATCGACACAATGCCGCGCTTGTGAGGGGTGTCGCTAAACTCTGCCTTGAGCAAGACGGAGTTGCCCTTCTCGTCCTTGGGCCCACCCTGTCCATAGGTGTCCTTACGCAGCGAGTTCTTGGTGTTAGGATCGCCTCCCTGGATCATAAAGCCCGGGATCACACGGTGGAAAATCGCCCCGTCGTAAAAACCGGATTTGGCCAGCTTGATAAAGTTTTCAACATGCTTCGGGGCTACATCCGGATAAAACTTGATGTGCATGTCTCCGAACTTCGTTTTGATAATGGCTTTGGGACCAGTGGCTGCTTGGGGAGTGACCAGTGTGACTTCAGGCTTCCCTCCACAACCGGTGAAGAAACAGATCCCCACCAGCACTCCGCACAGCATGAGACTTCTCACCGCCGCAGAATCGCGCGTCATCGCCAACCAAGCATGCATCGTTTACTCGACCACCACGACCGTCATCTCCGCCCGCTCATTCGGAAGGTCACGGCTGTTTTTCGGCAAGCTGACAATCTTATCCGCCACCTCCATCCCCTTCACCACCTCGCCAAAAACCGTATATTGTCCATCGAGAAAATTCGAATCCTTGACGACAATGAAGAACTGGGAACCGGCGCTATTGGGATCGCTCGTGCGCGCCATGGAAAGAATCCCTCGTCGGTGAGGAATATCGTTAAACTCCGCCTTGAGCTTCTGACTCGGCCCACCCTGACCATAGGTCTCAGGCTTATTCAAATCTTTGGTGTTGGGGTCACCGCCCTGAATCATGAACCCGGGAATCACTCGATGAAAGATGGTCCCGTTGTAGAAGCCTGATTTTGCCAACGTCATGAAGCTTTCAACGTGCTTAGGGGCCTTCTCAGGAAAGAAGACGACGTCCATATCGCCAAACTTCGTTTTAATAGTGGCCTTAGGACCTTTGGCCCCTTCCGCTGAAACCTTGTCAGGCGCGAAAAGACCGCCCATTCCCAGCAACAGGCTCCCCCCGAGCACAAACGCCACCGCTACCATCTTCACTATAGTCCGTCTTTGCATCATCAGCCTCCCTGGATTAGTAACCGACCCCGTGTGAAATGCCCCTACCAGGATGCTGAAAAAGTCCGCCAGCGGCGTTCTCGCGTCGCTCAGAGACTCAACGTATAGAGTTGAGCCCCTGGGATATCGGAATCGCTGGAGGACTTTTCCGTTCGCCAAGATCTATTATACGGGCGAACGGCCTCACAAAGTGCGGTAGGTACCTCCTCGCCTCTTCGCTCACTGCGGCCTTGCTGGACGGCCTTCTTGAGCATCCTGAACCTGTTTTGACATTAGCGCCGTATGAAAGATTCCAACGGCATTTTGTGTATAAATCGAGTTTTTCCGCGGCCTGCTACCGCGAAGTCCCTACCTGTTTGAGGGCCTGTTTCGCTGCCTGCTGCTCTGCTTCCTTTTTACTTCGCCCGGACCCTATGCCCACAACTTTTCCTTGAATGGACAGTTCTACTTCGAATACCTTCTGATGGTCGGGCCCTGTTTCTCGAACGGTTTCATAGCGTGGCAATGTATCATGTCGCTGTTGACACCACTCCTGAAATTGGGTCTTGTAGTCGCCTGCTCCCGGCAGTTCTTGCTGTGTGGCGATATTCGCAAGTTCTTCTGAGAAAATACGGCGCGTCACCGTGCGACTGACCTCGAATCCTCCATCAAGGTGGACGGCCGCCAGCACTGCTTCCAACGCATCGGCCAACAACGAATCTTTCTCACGACCCTTCGAACGGTCCTCCCCGCGCCCAAGCTTGAGGTGCTCCCCCAGTCCGAGCCGGCGGGCTACCTGCGCGAGCGATGCCTCGCTCACCACCTGCGCCTTCAGCTTCGAGAGGGTCCCCTCAGAAGACTGCGGCAACGTAGAAGCCAAATACTCGCTCATCACAAGCGACAGCACGGCATCGCCAAGAAATTCGAGCCGCTCGTTATGTTGAGCCAATGCAGCTTTCTGCTCGTTGACGAGAGAAGAGTGAGTCAAGGCTTCATCGAGCAAGGCACGCGCCTGAAATCGATAGCCTAACGAGGACTGGAGTGCGTCGGCGGAAGCAGCCGAAGTCATAGCGGCGAGTCTTTCCCTCGCACAGGTCTCTTAGCAGGTTTCGGAAAACTTGGTTCATACGGAACATGCCGATGAAATATCCCCGAATGGCACTGACGCCACAATAGCACAGGATGCTCAAAAAGGCTGTCCAGCAAGGCCGCAGCGAGCGAAGAGGCGAGGCGTACGCTTCGGTACGTTGAGTCTCTGAGCGACGCGAGAACGCCGCTGGCGGCCTTTTTCAGCATCCTGCTAGGCGTCTGGTTTCCTGAAGAGCAAGCAGGCATTGACCCCGCCGAATCCAAAAGAATTCGATAGCGCGACTGTCACCGCTGCCGGCCTCGCCCTGTGAGGAATATAGTCTAAATCGCACTCAGGATCGGGATGATCCAGGTTCATCGTCGGTGGAAGTATCCCATGGTGAAGCGCCAGCACCGTAAACACCGCTTCAATCCCGCCGGCTGCCCCGAGTAAGTGACCGGTCATCGACTTGGTCGAACTCACCGGGATGCGGGAGGCGTGGTCCCCAAACACCTGCTTGATGGCCTTGGTCTCAATCGCATCTGCCATCGTCGACGTGCCATGCGCGTTGATATAGCCGACCTGGCTCTTGCCGACGCCGGCGTCCTTGAGCGTCAGTTCCATGCATCGAACCGCCCCTTCTCCCTCTTCGGACGGGGCCGTAATATGATAGGCATCACTGTTCATACCGTAACCGATCAGTTCGGCATAGATCCGAACCCCGCGCTGGCGCGCATGATCCAGTTCTTCCAAGACGACAACTCCAGCGCCTTCGCCAAGCACAA
>JAKDNQ010000395.1 GCA_030456405.1 Nitrospira sp. | reverse complement strand
ACGCTGATATCGAAATTCGCATCACCCCCATCGTCGTATCGATCTTTCCCTACACTATAGATTTTTTGTTGAGTCGGACTCCACAACATCGGTAACCCGCTAAACGGATCATAGTAGGCTGAGCCGACTTGAGCGAGTCGATTCGGCACGGTGGTCTGCGTGCTTGGACGCCGCAAGACAATCTGCAGCGAGGCGAGTCGCAGTCTGGCATCGGTTTCCCTCAGTTGAGAGTGGAAGGGACCCCAGTCCGGCTCGAAGGGGTTGGGGTTGGCGAGGCTCTCCACGATGCCTCGGTGCCTGGTCGCTGCGAGTGCACGAAGTGCCGGCAAGGCGCTCTGTCCCGATTCCGTCGCATGAATCATCGCATCGTAATACTGTGCGTACATGTCCCAGGTCTCTTGGATTGGCAGTGGGACTCCAAGGAATGAGCGCTCGGGAGGATGTGCGATCTGGTGAAAAGCCTGTTTGGGAAGACGGGCGACGATGGTCAACCACTGGGTGTGTGTATCGAGGGATTCAGTCTGCCAGTCTGTGGTGCGTTCACCAGGATGTTTGCCATGGATGCCGAGTGTGAATTGATGCTGAAGCGGCCAGCGGAGCGATGATTCTTCTGCGGTGAGTGGAGGCGCCATGTCGGGTATCATGGCCATCACGGTCTTGTCGACGGCGGGTTGCGATAACAACGTCGAGAGCAGGCGGAGATCGTCGGTGATGACAATCTGCGCCATGACTTTGGTGGTGATGGTTGTCGCGTCTCGAAGTACCTGTCGCCATGTGTGTATATCCTGCTTCAGTCGCTGCATGCCCAGGGCCATCCGGCGAGAAAATCCGTCAGCGACATAAAGACGGTGGCCAACGAACATTTCTACAAAACGGGGCGTGGCTTGGTGTCCGAATCCCATATCCTCGAAGGGCATCGAGAGCCAGCGTTCGTACCGTGCCGATAAGATGCGATCGCGACCGGTCAGAGTCTGAAGCTCTGTCCGAAGATTTCGGAAATCGCTCTCTGGACTCTCGGAGGTCCAGGAAGAAATGACCTGTTCCATTGGGAGCTGAATCTGTAGCTCCGAGCGACCAGGCTTGTCGTAGTTGAAATTGCGAGTGCGTGGATCAGCAGTGGTTTCCAGCCATATTTCATGACCCACCTTGGCTGGATCGAGAGAGGCGGCTGCAGCAAAGCCGAGGAGAAAGTAGTAGCCATTCTCATAAGGATTGGTGAGGCGGTATTGTGGTGGCTCTAGGAGTCGGGTGAAAGTCGCGCTGGGAGGCTGCCCCTTCGAAGACCAGATGAAACTCGATAATGCCAAGAAGGCCCAGAGGATAAGGATGCCGATGATCGGGTGTTTCATGGATAGATCGGTATAGGTTACACGGGGTGTCCGCGATTCATGGGACGATGTAGGCTATTCACGTAAGCCTTCAATAGTAAGTTGAGCAAACCCTATGCCGGAGAGTGATCAATAAACCCTCGGCCTTTCGCGCTGTTTACCGATGGGTAGGGATCTGTACCTGTCGGAATTATGGGCTGGGAAGGGGACGATGGACATTAATGAACTTGACAACCTTCTTTCCGGTCTCCTAGAGTGCCTTCCACAATATGACTCTCGGGTAAGGGAAGAGGGTGCAAATCCCTCGCGGTCCCGCCGCTGTCAATGGGGACGAAACCCGTGAATGCCACTGTCTGGGGAAGCCGTCAGTCATCAGCGGTCAGCATTCAGCAGAAGCTGATGGCTGAAAGCTGAGAGCTGATCGCTTCTAAGATGGGAAGGCGCGGGGAGTAGAGTGAACCATGAGCCAGAAGACCTGCCGGGAGAGTTGACCGACGTTCCCTCGTGGGCTGGGGAATTGGCGAGGATGAGTTGCGGGTGTAATCCTCAGGGTCTGTCGAGGCCTTGGGGATTTTCTATTTGAACTCCATATGGCATAGTCGATGGTGGGTGGGGCTGCTGATAAGCGCAGTCGTGCTCATTGTCTCAACCGGAACGTTTGCGAATGCGAACGATGAGAAGTCGGGTATGACACGTCGACAGCAAGGCATTCTCACCGGCATGCCGTTCATGACACACGTGTCAGCGAAGGCCTATGTCGATGATGCGGGTCGGCGGATGTATTTCGCCAAGCCTCCAGCGAGGATTGTCTCGCTGGCGCCCAGCATCACTGAAATGCTGTTTGCGATGGAGGCGGAAGAGCAGCTCGTCGGCGTCACAGATTTTTGTGATTTCCCGCCAGACGCCCTGAAGAAACCGAGGGTGGGCTATTCGAATCCGAACTTGGAATCGTTGGTGGCGCTCCAGCCTGATCTGGTGGTGGCGCCCAACGATTTTCTCAAGCCAGATGTCATCGTGAAGCTTGAGCAGCTGAAGATCCCTGTCTTCATCTTGGCCGATCAGAATGTCGAGGGAATCTTCGTCCATATCCAAACGCTCGGGCGCATCGTGGGGCGATCGTCCAAAGCCGATACGGTCGCGATGCAGCTTCGGCAACAGGTGGCGGTGATTCAACGCCGTATTCAAGGAAAGGCTCCGGTGCGGATGCTCTATGTGTTGAACAGCCAGCCCCTGATCACCGTCGGTCCGGGAAGCTTCATCGATCAACTGATTCGAATGGCCGGGGGGGCCAACGTGGCGGCAAACAGCGCAACCCCCTATCCGCGACTGAGCATGGAGGCCGTGCTTCAGGAAGATCCTGAAGTCCTGGTGTTTCCTGTCGGTAAGGCTGAAGGCATCTCTGAGAGTGAACAGCAGACCTGGCGTCAGTGGTCGACGATGACGGCCGTCAAGCAGGGCAGGCTTCATCAGATTTCCGCCGATTGGCTCAACCGGCCTGGCCCACGAATCGCCAGGGGGCTCGAAGCGCTTGCGGAGATTTTACACCCGGACAGTCCGGCAGGCAGTCGAGCCGAACAGTAACGTGAGCAGGAGATGACGGATCTAGCCTCATCATGGGCGCATGCCGGCGCGGTGCTGACCGTTCATCGATGGGTGGCGGTGATCGGCGGACTGCT
>JAKDNQ010000394.1 GCA_030456405.1 Nitrospira sp. | reverse complement strand
GGGCACCGACTTCTTTCTGAAAGACTGTTGTAACCGTTCTAAGCGATTCATGAGACGACTCCTTCCTCCCCACATCGAACAGGCGGCTCCGGCACGCCCTCACGAGTAAGTTCATCGAGCAATTGTTGATCTTCGAGACTGAAGACTCTATCTTGTAAAAGATCCGGACGTCTCTGATAGGTGCTTCGCAGCGCTTCCTTCCGACGCCACAGACGAATGGCTTCGTGATGTCCTGAAAGCAATACCTCCGGCACAGGCATCCCTCGAACCTCCGCCGGCCTCGTATAGTGCGGATATTCGAGCAACGCATCCGTGAACGACTCTTCCTCGATCGACTCCGGATCGCCCAACACCCCGGGAACCAATCGGGCTGCAGCATCGATGAGCACCAGCGCCGGCAATTCGCCTCCGGTCAGCACATAATCTCCAACGGAAATCTCTTCCGGGTGCAAGGCGAGCCGCACTCGTTCATCCACACCCTCATAGTGGCCACAGAGAATGACCAGCCGACGTGGGTCAGCCGCCAGATTGTTCGCATAGGCTTGCGTGAACGGACGACCATGCGGGGAAGGGAACAGGAACCGAATCTGTTCACCGGCTCGCGCATAGTCGTCCTGAATCTGTTCGACTGCGCGCAAGATAGGCTCAGCCTTCATCACCATCCCGGCCCCTCCGCCATAGGGCACGTCGTCCACTATCTTGTGTCGATCGAGCGTATAGTCGCGCAGATTGCGCACGCGCACATGCAACAAACCTTTTTCTTGAGCGCGCTTGAGAATACTCTGATCGAGTACCGGCGCGACCATCTCGGGAAACAGCGTGAGGATGTCACAGCGCATGACGATCCTCAATCAACTCGTCGATTCCGCGTACCATCATCCGTCGGCGAGTGAGATCCACCGAGGTCACAAAGCTCTTCGCAGCCGGAATAAGGACTTCCTGCGCCCCGTTGCGAACGACGAACACATGATTCTCCGGTATCTCTAAAATCGTCTCCAGCACACCGATCTCAATACCTCGTTCATTCTCGACCGTCATCCCAATAAGGTCGCATTCGAAATAGACGTCCGCGGACAACGCCGACGCTGGAGCGCGCGGAACTTGAATTAGCCCCCCGCGGAGCATGCCGGCCGCCTCCGGCGTTGTCACACCCGCAAGCCCCATGATGTAGGTTGAGCCTGCTCGACGAACATGCGTCACGGTCTTCTCAATCGTCTGTCCTGTTGTCTCCAACACCTGCACCTGCTTCAGATGGTCTAATCGTCCTGGCACATCGCTCAACGATCGAACCTTGAACTCACCTCGTACGCCGAAGTGGCGTTCGATCTTACCGATTGTGACAAGATCTGCTTGAGCAATCGTCACGTCCTAGGCACCCTTCTTTTTCGCCGCTTTCTCCGCTTCGAACTGCTTCCACACGCCGCTGCGGCGGAGCAATGTCTTGACGGTGACAGTCGGCTGGGCTCCCTGATGCAACCAGCTCAACACCCGTTCCTGCTTCAGCTCCGGCAGACCCGCCTCTTTCAAGGGATCGAAAATCCCGAGAATTTCCAGGAACCGCCCGTCGCGCGGCTTCCGAGAATCCGCTGCCACAACGCGGTAGAGCGGTCGCTTGTGTCGTCCTGTCCTCGTCAATCTCAAATGAACAGCCACTGGATTCCTCCTTACTTAAGAAAAGTTCTCAGCTTTCAGCCATCAGCTCTCAGCTTTGAGTGAACTATTTCGCCTGACTGCTGATAGCTGAAGGCTATTTCCCCATTCACCTGGAGCGCATCATCTGCGCAAGCTGCCGGCGCCCCCCAGATCCTGCCATCGCTTTAGCGATTTTCCTCGCCGATAGGAACTGTTTAATCAACCGATTCACCTCTTCCACCTTCGTCCCGCTTCCGCGGGCAATCCGCTTTTTTCTACTTCCGTTGATGAGCGTATGATCGCGCCGCTCGCGCACGGTCATCGAGTCGATCATCGCCAACACTCGTTTCATCTCTCGCTCCGGCATCTGTCCTTCCATCGCTCCTTTGAGCTTTTGACCCCCAGGCAGCATGCCCAAAATCTGCTCCATTGAACCAAGACGATTGACCTGCCCCAGCTGGGCACGAAAATCCTCCAGCGTCAGCGTATTGCTGGTCAGCCGTTTTTGCGTCTCCTCTGCCTGCTCACGGGAAAAAGTCTCTTGCGCCTTTTCGATCAGCGAGAGCACGTCGCCCATTCCAAGGATGCGCGAAGCCATCCGATCGGGATGAAACAACTCCAGCGCATCGAGCTTCTCGCCAACACCCAAGAACTTGACCGGCTTACCAGTCACCGCACGAATGGACAACACCGCCCCGCCCCGGGCGTCGCCCTCAACCTTGGTCAGAATAACGCCGGTCAGCCCGATACGTTGATCGAACTGGCTCGCCATGGTCACGGCGTCTTGCCCCGTCATGGCATCGGCTACTAAGAGGATTTCTTGTGGTCGCACGGCAGCTTTCACCGCGACCAATTCTCCCATCAACTCGTCGTCGATGTGGAGACGTCCGCCGGTATCCAATACGACAAGATCGTATCCCTGGTCTCGTCCCCGATCCACGCCGGTCTGACAGATGCCAACGACATCGGCCTGGGCAGCTTGCGCCTGATCGGCGCGATACACATCGATGGCAAGATCGCGACCCAGGCTCGCCAATTGGTCGCCGGCTGCAGGCCGGCGAGGGTCTGCCGCAACCAAAAGGACCCGTTTCCCTTGTGCTTTGAAGTATCGCCCCAGCTTGCCGCAGGTCGTCGTCTTTCCGGCTCCCTGGAGCCCCACCATCATGACGACGGTCGGAGGATTCGAGGCCAGAGCCAGACCGGCCCGGTCGCGGCCCATCATCTCTCGCAGCTCGTCCCACACAACCTTGACGACCTGGTGCCCAGGGGTCAAACTTTGGAGAACTTCCTGCCCGACGGCTTTCTCACGAACCCGCTCGATGAAGTCCTTGACGATCTTGAAGTTGACGTCGGCTTCGAGCAGCGCCAGACG
>JAKDNQ010000393.1 GCA_030456405.1 Nitrospira sp. | reverse complement strand
TGGCTGGAACGAAATGTTCGACGGCAACCTCCATCCTATTTTCTATCTGGCCCAAGCGGTGGCGCCGGGAATGAAAGCTCGCAAATCGGGACGCATCATCAGCTTCAGCATGGCCAATGCCGATCACATGATATCCCAGCCGGACGTCACGGCCCATTACATCGCCAAGGCCGGCATATTGATTCTCACTCGCACGTTGGCCAAACTGCTGGCGCCCCACGGCATTACCGTCAATGCGATCTCGCCCGGCTTCATCGATTCAGGCAGCGCGCCACCGGAAGAACTCGCCGGCATGACCAAACGCATCCCCGCCGGATACATAGGAACGGTAGACGATACCGTGGCTGCGGTGCGCTATCTGCTGTCTGATGATGCGCGATATGTAAATGGGGCAAATATTCAAATTAGCGGAGCGTGGGGGGTGTGAGGGGATAGAGCCTGATGATCTCCTGTGCTCGCGGAACGCGCACGATAAGAATGTGCTCGTTCGACGTGCGCAAGGGGAGATCAATCAGCCCCCATCCCTGAAGAGAGAACGAGCGAGCTTGGATGGATCGATTGTATGGATGCGCGCAGGGAAAAGGCACTTCAGGCCACCCTCTGGATGGAGTTAAGGAGGAAGCTATGAAATCAGAACAAGAACGGGCAATACATGGTCGGTTTGTCCAGGCTTTACAGCACGAACATCTGACCTGTGCCATACCTGGATGTGGCGGAGCGATGAATGTCACCGACCACACCCCCCATCTCGGTCGGATCAAGATCTACGAAGCCGAATGCAAACAGTGTCATGCAAAGGATCGGATTACCGGCAAAGAACAGACGACCCCGTCGTGGGACGTCGCCTCGATCACGATGATGGCAGAAGTGCATCTCCTCCATGAGCAACCCACGTGCCCCTTCGACGATACCCCCATCACTTTTACCTCCATGCCCAATCCCAGGCGCAAAGCCCGTTACCGTCTCTCCTGCTACTACTGCGGCAGACACACCGAGATGAATTGGCCGCCGCCGGAGGCCAAGAGGTGACGGGGTGGCATCCAGCAATCCTCTTTGCTCGCGGAACCCCCACGATAAAACGGTGGTCGTTCGACGCGCGCAGGTGAGGATCACTGGAAGCCACCCCTGGAGAGGGCGTACAAGAGCAAGCTTGGAGGATCATCTGTAGTATTGATCGACGGGCGCAGTTGAACCAACCATGGGTGTCGTTCCGAAAGAGAGAAATGCAAGGTGGGTGTGAGATTAGACGCTTTTCGAAGGCGGACCGGAAAGTCGTTTCGGCCGTTTCGTGCCCATGCCAAGTTCAAGAGCGGTTTCCAAACGAATGACTCGTCCCACGAGATCTTCTATGTGGTGTTGTTGCTTGATAACGGTGGCATTGAGTTGCTCAACCTTGTCGGCAAGCTTAATTGTAGTGGCAAAGGCATCCCACACCCGTTCTGTCCACCCCATGCTTATCCCTTCTGAGAAGCTGCCCTGGTAAGTTGCTGGATACGTCGTTCAGATTCCGCCACAAGGTTAAGCGTGAGATCAATCGATTGAATAGCTTTCCCGGCAGCACGGCTAACTTGTCGGGCGAACTGGTCTAATAAATCGGAGTCTTCATCGGGCGAATAGCGTTCCCCACCTCGGCGCAGAAGTTCCCCCATGGTCAACTTTGCCACCTTGGCTTTTCTTGCCAAGCGCAGCTTTTGTGAGTGGCTCATCAGCACAGGCACTTGAACCGTGTTGGGTGGCATAGGCCCTCCGTTCATGATCTATATATGTGGTGTATACCATATCAAGGGGGGACGAGTCATCGTCGATCTGCCACAAACCACTCGGTTGCTATAAATGACTCCCGCTACATTTGCTGTTTCCTGCTACTACTGCGGCAGACACACCGAGATGAACTTGCCGCCGCCTGAGGCAAAGAGGTGAGGGATGGAGCCTGATGATCCCCTGTGCTCGCGCAACGCGCGGTCGCGGACTCCCCTCGTTGGACGTGCGCAGATGAGGTTCAGCGTCCTCACACTGTGCAGCGATTGTGTAATGAAGAAGCGCTTGCCGAGTCGAAGAAGCTGTTACCAACCAACACACATGCCGAGATTTGTAGCGACCTAACGATGGCGATAACGCGGCCGGGAGTTGACAGCGCCGAGCGAAGCGAGCCGGCCGGCCTATTCCGGCTCGCGTTCATCGCTTTGTCCGCTGTCGATCCCGCCAGCGACGATGCCATGACCATCCGTGCGTGGATCGCCCGCGTGCATTGCATCCCACCATTGTTTTCCACCGGCGACAAAGTCTACAGGACTAATTGTGTCCCCGTTTGCGTCGCGAATCAACAACCCACCAAACCAAATCCACAAGTCGAGATGGCGGTTCGAAGTTGCACCTTCCTGAAACAACATGAGCCGGTTGTCCATTGAACCAGATTCTGTTGTGAAATCGAGCGACAGCCGGTTTTTCCATTCATCAAGCGCCTTGTCGTCGTTGTTGATGAATTGCCATCCATAGATCGGTTGCCCACCGAACGACTGGACGATGGCCAGTAAGTCGGACACAGGAAATGGGATTGTTTTTGCCGTGGTGTCATTCCAATACGCATCACGGAGCGCTGCGGCGATTCGTCCGATTTCGGTCAATATGATTTGTCGTCGCGGGTCCGTCGGTTCTGAGGAGTGATTGTCCGGAAGCGTCAGCACGGCAAAGGTCAGGCCGACTATGTTGCGGTGAGCATCGTATTCGGCACCAAGGAATGCAGCCTCGTTCAAGGCCATTCCAATTTCTGCAGCAATGTCGTCGGCGATTCTCATGTCGGGCAGCGAACTATGTATTATCTGGTTCCGTATAAGATGCCAATTGTCTCGCGATGGAGGATAAGATCCCCTTGGCATCCTGCCAGGATTGGGACCTAAGTCCAAGTGATTTCTTTGCGATTGGCCTCCGAATCGTATTCAACACCTCCGTGAGGGTCGTTGCTTGACTTGGCATCTGAGATTCCCTACTGCGCTGAAGCATGTTGCT
>JAKDNQ010000392.1 GCA_030456405.1 Nitrospira sp. | reverse complement strand
TCAAGCGGATGCGTCTGATTATCAACTGAAATCTGCGCTTCACCCATCGCTTCCAAGAGACTACTCTGGGTCTTCGGCGTGGTGCGATTAATTTCATCGGCCAGCACGACATTGGCGAAAATCGGGCCGGGTATAAATTCAAATCCTTGTTTTTGCCGATTAAACATGGAGACCCCGACGATGTCGGATGGCAGGAGATCGCTGGTGAATTGAATGCGTTTGAACGAACAGCCCAACGATCGAGCCAAGCTGTGCGCCAGCGTGGTTTTGCCGACGCCGGGCACGTCTTCGAGCAGAAGATGACCACGGGCGAGAAGGCAGACGACTGCCATTTCGATCACATGAGTCTTCCCCTTGATGACCAGTGCAATATTGTCCTGGATTGACCGGATGGTGTGAGATGCGTTCATGGTGGGATTAGTGGTCCTGATGGTTCAGGAATGCAGGGTGATCAGACACGATCGAAGTCTAACAAAGGGTCTGTGGATGGTCAATTTTCAGCTGAGTTCTTGCATCGACCACTCTGGAAAGAACGGCTTGTAAGCCTTTGCGCGCTGGCTGGACTATCCGGTTCGAAGCTATTCTGGGACGAGGGTTAGCATCCACGGAGGGCGTTCTTCGGCCATGGCAGAAAACCGTCTGGCAGTACTGCTGGCGGGGATTCCTGGGAAGGAGGCTCCACGGCGGATTTGGATGGAGCGGAAACGATAGGAGGGATCCTGCGTCGGGAGAAGGGGAAGGACACGAGGCATCTCTTTGCGTAATGGACCACAGTCCGACAAATTCAGGGTGTCGCCGATCGCAAGGCGCGAAAGCTGTTCGAATATTGCGCCGAATATCGTTGGGAGATTCTCCAGTGTGAAGGGCTGATTGTCAGGTCGATAGCGGACATCGTCGAGCAGTTGCGCGAGGATTTCCCAGAAGACCTGGGTATCGACAGCTCCCAGGACGCAGAGGAGGCCCCGGCGCGCCATGAGGTCGAGCAGAGCGAGAGGGCCTCGAACTTCAAACTTCCAAGGAGGAAAGAGGAGTGCACGGCCTTCATGCTGGACTTCCAGTGCCGGTTCGCCGGAATAGCGGGTGGGCTCGAACGTGCCTTTGGTCCGATGGAGATCTTGTGTGATGATGAACTCAGACAATCGTGTCGGTTCATAGGCGAACGTGGGTGTCGCGGGGGCCCAGCAGGTCGCGATTGTATAGCGAGGTGCGAGCTTTCCAGCCTGATCGAGTCTACCCATGTCGAACATGTCCTGGTTCCCGTAGAATTGAAATGAGAGGCCTGCCCGAGATCGCAGGCCGTTGAGAGTGTCTCGTTCTGGATGGAGGGGACCACCGAGTTTTGATCCTGGTTGAAGCCGGTCGAGCGCGTGAAGCATCAACTCGCGCTGTCTCTGCTGAAGAGGGGCGACGTAGAGGTCAACCAGCTCGGTGGCGAAGGAGAGGTCGCCGGCTCCTAGATCGAGCAGGGAGGCGACATCAGCTTCGAGCAAGAGGTCAAAGGGATTGCTGTGCGACTGGGCGAATGCCTCAATCTCTTTACTCCACAGGGAGGGTATTGGCCAGGGGGACGTCGGGCTCTCAAGGATATCGAACCACACGCAGAGTGCTCGCACTGCTTTGGTCGGAGGGAGCCCTGTGAGTTCTTTGAGCCGGGGGCTTGGCAGATTCTTAATACTGGTGGCTTCTGAGCCGCCTAACGCCAAGGTGATTGCGTCTCGGACGATGTCGGGAAGATCGACGCGGTGGGCCTCATCAATCAGGCGCTTTAATGTCGCCGTGAGCTGCTTCGCCTCAACCAGTTTGCGAGAGGCCTCCCACTCCTTGTCTCGTTCCTGCAAGAGTTGGGTGACCTGTGACCGAAAGTCTGCAAGGATCTGTGCGGAAGAATCCACATCCATGAATCGCGTGATCTGGGGTAGGCACGCCCATCCGTCGATATCGGTTGATGATGAGGCAGCATAACGACCTCGCCCACCAGCGTCAAGGTTTCCGTCTTGCCCATCCCGAGAGACCTGTGTTAGGACACACTATGCGCAAGATGCCAGTAGCCTGTGCTGCACGAGCAATCCTCGCCACATGTCAGGCGCTGCTGATCATCGGGGTCTTGTGTTTCACCGCCGCTTGCATGAGTGGAGGAGGGGCCAGATCTTCCGCTTCTTCACAGCATGCGCAGGGCGCCTTGTTCAAGGAATGGCAGATCATCGATACGAAGACGGGTCAACCGGTTTCTCTCGACCAATGGGCGGGGTCGTTGCTCCAGCAAGACATCATTTATCTGGGAGAGGAACATCACAATCGGTTTCATATCGACGCGGCGCTGACGGTGCTGCGGTGGCTGAAGGCGGGGGGACGCACACCGGCCTTAGCTATGGAGATGTTCGGCTGGGATGGTCAAGCGGCACTGGATCGCTATGTTTCCAGGTCAGACATGGACCGTCAGGAATTCCTAGAAGCAGTCCGGTGGCGGCAGAACTGGGGCGGCCAGTTCGAGGATTATGAACCGCTGATTCAGTTGGCCAAAGATCACCATTGGACTGTCGATGCCATGAACCCTCCAAAGCCGTTGGTGAGGATCGTGGCCAAGAACGGTTTGGCCCAAGCAGGGTCTGATCCCATGATGGTGCAATGGGATATGAAAGATGAGGTGATTGTCGATGATCCGATCTATCGAGCCCGTATTCTTCAGCAACTCCAGGCCTGTCATGGCAAGGGGGATGACAGCCTCTATCACACGATGCTCGACGCGTCCATGTTTCGCGACGAAGGGATGGCGAAGACGTTAGTCCGTCGCTTCAACCAGATTCGTTCGTTGAGTGAGACGATGGCCGGGCCGCTGGTGAGCTATACAGGGGCCGGACACATTCAGTACAACCTTCCGGTTCCCAAGCGAGTGGCTCGCCGCCTTACGGATCAGGTTCGCCAGATCAGCGTCTATATGACATCGTTCGAAGTGGGGCGCATCGAGGAATTACAAGGTATGATTGACGAAAAAGTTGCGGACTATCTCTGGCTGACACC
>JAKDNQ010000092.1 GCA_030456405.1 Nitrospira sp. | reverse complement strand
AGACTAGGAGACAATCACACAGGCGGAGAACTCACGTGTTCGGGATGCACTATCGATTATCGTGGAGAAGGTCTGCTATGGTTTGATTCGTTGACTTCAAAAGAACCCTCCCGATACAATTTCACACTTTTTCAGCGATAGTGACAGAAGATTATAACAGGGCGTTACCAGATGAAAAGTAAAAGTATCGGGATTCTTGCCAAGCCTAAATTTCCCGAAGTCAAGAACACGTTGCATGATGTGGTCGCCTGGCTTAGGACACGAAACATCGACGTCATCTTGGACAGGACATCGGCGATTCTTCTGGATGAACGAGGGGGATATCAAAACACTCAACTCGCGAATAAATCGGATGTCCTTCTCGTGTTGGGCGGAGATGGGACGATGCTGAATGCTGCGCGACTTGCCGGGGAGCGAAGCATTCCCATCCTTGGCGTGAATATGGGGGGGCTCGGTTTCTTAACCGAAGTCCGACTGGAGAACCTCTACCCATCGCTCGAACGGGTATTTGAGAACGACTTCGTCCTTGATGAACGGCTCATGCTTCGGACACATATTCATCGGCATGGGGAAACAGTTGCGCAAGGTGTGGTGTTGAACGATGTCGTGATCGGCAAAGGTACGCTAGCCCGCATGATCGAATTGAAGATCGCGATTCAAGGACGATTCGTGACCAACTTGCGCGGCGATGGATTGATCGTCAGCAGTCCGACAGGATCTACGGCCTACTCCCTTTCAGCCGGAGGTCCCATTATCGACCCAGCAGTCCAGTCGTTGATTCTGACGCCGATATGTCCTCATACGTTGACACATCGGCCATTGATCGTACCGGGAAATGCCGAGATCGGTGTGACACTCACCAGTAAAGACGACGGCGCCATGGCGACGCTTGATGGGCAGGTAGGCGTGGCGATCACGCAGGGAGATACGATCGTGATTCAAACATCGGAGCATCGAGCCCGATTGATCCGATTTCCAGAAAGCAATTACTACGATGTGCTGAGAGAAAAGCTCAAATGGGGGGATGGGTAGAGCCCAATGACCCAATCCGTTAAGATTTCTCACGCTCAATCAATTCAAGCATATCCTGGTTGCTTGCATATTTGAATTCTCCGATACAGTCCTCACCCCAATGAATCTTTTCTCGTGATTCGAGGATACGGAGTCCGTCCAGACCAACCGAGTGGCTTTTGTGCGCCGTGAGTAAGGCGGCAAGCTTGTCGAGGACAATTTTTGCCTCGGAATGACTTCCTGGGGATTTCGTCGAAAGATAGCGGCTCACAACTTCCGCGCACCAATCCCCATCCCGTTTCGCGATACCTACCAATCCTTCACTTGCTTTGCGGGCCCATCCGGCGAGAAACACCCCGTCGATGACTGTCTGTGTCGTTTCGTCATAGGCTTGGAAGAGCGCATCGTCTGGGTCGTTCCCTGTCTTGTTGGGACTCGTGATGAACATGCCGCTCTTGTACGGCAGTCCAACCGTCTCATCGACTTTGTCTCCGACCGCAAAAATCACGGCATCGCATGGGAATTCGTAATACTGTTTCAGCCCGACCGCGACCGTATCCTCGCCTTTCGGATCGAGCTTGTTATCTTCCATCTCCAAACCGCGCACGCGGTTATTTCCATCGACCAGAATACGCTTGGGAGATGCAAGGAACTTGAAACCCATCTTCGTCTCGCTGACCTTCGGCTCGCATTTCGTGAACTCGCCGGTCAGGCCTTTGAACACCTCGTCAGCATTCTGCCCGACTGCGGCAAGGCGATCCTTAATCCGTTCAACTTCTTTTGTGATTCCATCCACATCCATGTTGGCGCACACCGCACGAATTTCTTTCGGATTGTACTTTCGCTCGGCAGGCCCACGCCGCACGATCGCTGTGACCCGCTCAACCTTCTTATAGCGAACCAGCCAATGGGCGATATCGACCATGACATCGCCGGCACCAATAACGGCCACATGCTTGCCCATGTCGAACGGCCGATCCCCGAACCCCGGAAGCCGGTTAAAGTGGTACACCACATCCTTCGCATGGAACACGCCCTTCGCCGAATCCCCTTCCACGCCGATCGCCTTGGTCCCTTGCGCACCGATAGAAAACACGACCGCGCTGGCGCCAAGGTTACACACCTCTTCAACGGTAAGGTCTTTGCCGGTACCGATTGAGACATTGCCGAAATAGTGAACATTCGGCCGCTCGATCAATTCCCAATACTGCTTCTTGAGACCGCCACGCAGCTTAAGTTTTGAAGGAAAGATTCCATATTCAGCCAACCCGCCGAACTTGATATCGCGATTCAGAAGAATGATCTCATGGCCGGCTTTCGAGAGCGAACTCGCCACCGCCATTCCAGCTGGTCCAGCACCAGCCACAATAATCACATGCTTGCCCTGTGTGCTCATACGATATGTCCTGAGAAAAGCGAATGGAAAATGCCTAGAACCTCAACAGTTCCGCGGACTTTACCATAAGGGATTTTGTGCTGTCAAAGCAGAAAGGACGGTTCAGATTGAGGCTTGCGCAACAATTTATAGCGGCTCAGGATAAAGGCTGCCGGTTGTGTTGATACGGCCCAGACTGACTGCTGCTTGACCCACTGGTCGTCATTCGCTCGTGAAGCGTCTCGCGATTGGCTCTGAACGATGTCTTCACATGATTCATTTTTTCAATCGATCAATCGCCGATTGTTCCCCAAGTGTCCCGGTATCCCCTGCCTCTGTTATCCCGTTTGTGTCTTCCGCTTCCCCGCTTGTGTCATCCGTTTCCTCGTTTGACTGCTCTGCATCAGCCGACCGTGCCCAGTCTTGTTCAATCAATTCCATCGCCCGCGCCCGGACTCGTTCATCTTTATCCTCGGAGGCCAGGATCAACGGATCGACCGCTCCCGGAGGCGATGATTGCGCCCACACATCCAGGGCATGAAGCCTGGTAGCGATATCCGGCGAGGCGAGATCTTTGGCCATCCATGTTGGCACGCCCAGGGGCTCTGGTGAATCTGCCGGATTAGACGGGATAGGTACAGCATGGGGACTATCCCTCCTTGGATCTGTCCCATTTCCTGTCACGATATCTGTCTTATTCCCTGAAGCAATAGACGCGGGGTTCGTCGTTGGAGTGACCGGAGTCAATGAGTTGTTGCCTGGTGATAGACCCTGCTTAGACAGGGGCGACTCACTCACGTTTACGTGGGACTCAAGGCTTGACACATTGTTAGACGAAGCCTGTCCGCAGCCGGCCAGTCCTGCGAGAAACATCAGGCTCAGGAGGAGCGCCAAACGTGATTGTGCCGGACACATGTTCTCATGCCTTTCAGGTGAAGCAGGGGATGGGATACTGATCATTGATTAATTTCTTCTGGGAGAATGTACTTTTTCCCTAAGAGCGACAATGTACATGAGCCGCTACCCATGATATCGACTACCTGCCCAGTATATCAGTCAGGTCAAAGGATGTGCTCCCAATCATGTCCATGTCAACCACACTCGACAGCAGCCCTAATATACATTGTTATCCACTACGGTTACGACATCTCACATGATCACAATGCTGAGAATGCCAATAACGAGACTGCAAGATGGAGACCAAATACCTCGATTGTGCAGACCTGCCTATCTATGTACTGATACTGGCGAGGAAATTTTGAGCGACATGAGGGATCAACCGAGCAGGGAATGCAGAGGTTTGGGTATTGTGTGAATCATTTCGCCTTCACCTTCGTACAAGGCAAGACCTGATCCTATTATGTTAATTCCTAATGTGTGCCCAGGCCCCTGGCTCAGTCTATATGATTTCGTGATGAACCGTCGTAAATAATGTGAGCCAGGTAACCACAATACCAGAGGACCCAGTGCGATGGCGTTGAGCCATCGTCACCGGGTCCCTGGCTAGGCAGCTATGTTACGTGCCGGTCGTATCGGCAGCTTGAACAAATCCTATGGGCAGTTTTCGGAGGGAAGATTGCCGAGCTGATTCCGCTGCTCGGGCGACAGTTGGTCACAGAAACTCTTGGGAAGCTTCTGCACCCATCCATTGTACACATTGGGGACCGGCAGGACACCCTGACCGCCCATGCCTGCTAAGGTAATGGCCCCGCTGGTGTCATCGACGGACGTGCCGGATGCCGCGAGGATAACGCGGACGACGACGGTCGATGCTGCACCATTGAGATCGACGACGAGCAGGTCGTTCGAGAACTTGCTCGAGACGTAGGCGTAGTACCCGCCGCCCAACTTTGCCCCGAAGTTCGCGCCATGACATCCAGCGCTGCAGGGTAACACTGCGACCACAATATCAGTCGCAGTATCGATGATCGTGATCGTCGCAGTCAATGTGTTGGCGGTCACGATAAACTGGCCGTCTGGGCTGACCGGTGTCTGAATCGGCAGACCACCGGACGTCCCGAACCCCGTACCAGCGATTGGGTCGTAGTTCGCAAACCCAGTTCCGCCGAGGAGAAGGGGAATGGTCTTGGTCGCGACGCCGGCGCCTCCGCTCTGACACATCAGGGCGGGGGTGGTAGAAATTGAGATACAGGTGATCGAGCTATCGAGATAGTTCGAGACATAGTACTTGCTCGCGTCCGGCATCATGCTGCTCGCGATAGGGAGAAACCCGGCGGGAGTTTTGGCTTCGATGGTGTTTAGAGGCACGTTGATCATGGTCGAATCGTTGGTGTTCGAGTTGGGCGTCACCATCGTCAGCCCGTCGTGGCTCATCCAATGGGCATGGGGTTGAGCTGGATTATCGCCCGAACTCTGCGTGAGGATAGTGCGACGGACATCGTTGTTACTGGAAAGCGGGCCGAGTTCCTTTACGACGCCCTCGCCGTTGAGGCTCACGTGCACTTCATCGGTATCCACTCGTGTCATCACATGGGCAGGTGCTTCACCGACGGTGATGTTCCGTACAATGAGGCCCGTCGTACGGTTAAATACCGTCAGCTTATCCCCGAACCACTGGGTTTGATAGATGACCGACTGGTCCGCGCTGGCCCACATGTTGTGGGGGTTGTTCATGTCGATCCCGGGCAGGGTGACTCTCTTGCTCACAGCCCAAGTAGCGACGTCTACCGCCGTCGCGGTCCCTGGTTTAGTTTTGCCGGCTGTCTTCTCGAATTCAAGGTCGACCCAGACCTCGCCGACGCCGCGCTGTCGCCAAGCGATACAGTCGTCCGAAGACGCAAGGGAGGGAGGCAGGGTCTACCCTCCCGCGCTTCCTACGGGCCCGCCGGGTTCGGTCATGCGCCAGGGATCGAGCAATTCCGTGAGGCGCTTGTCAGAGAGGACGTGCTGTTCGGTGGCCACCTGCCGCACCGTCTTGCCCGACTTGTAGGCGTCTTTGGCGAGCTTCGCCGCCGCCTCATAGCCGATCTCGGGCGCCAGCGCCGTACACATCGCCAGACTCTCCTCGATCAAACTCGCGCAGCGGGCCTCGTTGGCGGTAATCCCGTCGATACACTTGGCCGCAAAGTTGCTCGAGGCAGTCGCGAGCAGTTCAATGGATTGGAAGAGGTTATAGGCCATCACCGGCAGCATCACGATCAGTTCGAAGTTGGCCGCCTGCCCCCCGATGGTGATCGTGACATCGTTGCCGATGACTTGGGCGCACACCATCGTCACGGATTCGGCAATGACCGGGTTCACCTTCCCCGGCATGATGGAGGAGCCCGGTTGGGTCTCAGGCAGATTGATCTCGCCGAGCCCACAGCGGGGGCCCGACCCCAACCAGCGAATGTCGTTGGCGATCTTCGTCAGGCTCACGGCGATGGTTTTTAACTCCCCGCTTGTTTCAACCAACGAATCCTGAGCGGACTGCGCCTCAAAGTGGTTTTTTGCCTCTATGAATCTGCAGCCGGTCTCTTTTGACACGTTGGCCAGGACTTTGGCGGCAAACTTCGGATGGCAATTGAGCCCTGTGCCGACTGCGGTGCCGCCGAGCGCGACTTCGCTGAGGGCCTCTTGCGCTCGCTTGACCCGTTGAATACCGAGTTCGATCTGCCGGGCATAGCCACCAAACTCCTGCCCCAACCGCACGGGGGTGGCATCCTGTAAATGGGTGCGCCCGATCTTGACGATCTGGTCGAACGCCTTGGCTTTGCGGGCCAGGGCATTGTGTAAGCGGGTGAGGGCCGGCAGGAGCTGCGCCTGGATCAGTTCCCCGGCGGCAATGTGAATGGCGGTCGGAATGACATCGTTACTGGATTGGCCCAGATTGACGTGATCGTTGGGATGCACCAGCTTACTGCCGCGCACCCCGCCTAAGAGTTCGGTGGCCCGATTGGAGATCACCTCGTTGGTGTTCATGTTCGTCGAGGTTCCGGAGCCGGTTTGGAAGATATCCACGGGGAATTCGGCATCGAGCCGACCGTCGACCACTTCAGTCGCAGCCTGTTTGATCGCATCTGCCGTTGTTTTGTCGAGGAGACCCAATGACCGATTGACCATTGCGGCGGCCCGTTTGATCCGGCCTAAGGCCCGGATCATGGCGCGCGGGAAGCGCAGCGCACTAATGGGAAAGTTCTCCAGGGCGCGGGCGGTTTGCACGCCATAGTAGGCGGTGGCCGGCACCGCCAGCTCCCCCATGGTGTCCCGTTCGAGGCGCGTCGCCGGTGCGGACGGACGGCGGGCGGGGGAAGGCGACAGGGCGGCCTGGGTCGATCGCTTCTTCATACGTCGGGCTCCTAGTGAATGAATATGGGGGACGGGCAGGCGTCATGATAAACGCTGCATCCACGTGGGCACAAGAGGGCCGCTTCGTCTTCTTTTTTTGACGGAACGGGCTAAGGCTGAAACTGTGCAGCGAGAACGTCTGGCTTGAAGACGCCCCGCTCGGTGATGATGCCGGTGATCAATTCAGCCGGGGTCACATCAAACGCGGGATTATAGACTGCGACCCCTTGGGGCGCCACAGGATGGCTGCCATGAATGGTGGTGACTTCTATGGAATTTCGTTGTTCGATTGGAATGTCCGCTCCTGTTTGTGTCTTCAAATCGATCGTGGAATAGGGCGCAGCGACATAAAAGGGAATCCCATGGGCTCTCGCCAGGACAGCCACTGAATAGGTCCCAATCTTGTTCGCCACGTCCCCATTTGCCGCGATCCGATCGGCCCCCACAATACAGATATGAATGTTCCCCTGTCGCATGAGTGAGCCGGCCATATTGTCTGTGATGAGCGTCACAGGGATCTTATCCTGCATCAACTCCCAGGCCGTGAGCCGCGCGCCTTGCAGCACCGGCCGGGTTTCGTCTGCGATGACGTGAATGCGCTTGCCCTCCTCCCATGCCGCGCGAATGACGCCCAATGCCGTTCCATAACCTGCTGTCGCCAACGCGCCGGCATTGCAGTGGGTCAGGATCGTCTGTCCACTCGCGATGAGTCTTGCGCCATGTCGTCCCATCGCCTTGCAGAGCGCGATATCTTCATCGAGAATGACTTGTGATTCCTTTAACAGCGTGGCTTTAATCGATGCAATCGGCTCCGCATGTAAGGAGACGAACAGGCGTTTCATCCGTTCGATGGCCCAAAATAGATTGACCGCCGTCGGCCTGGTTGCCGCAAGTTGATCACACATCACATACATCTGTATTGAAAAGGACTCGTAGTCGGGCGCCGTGATGGTCTGGGCACCGAGTGCAACCCCCATCGCCGCCGTCACACCGATCGCCGGTGCGCCTCTGACTTTGAGGCTACGAATCGCATCGGCAACAGTCTGATAGTCCCGGCAGTCTAGAAACTCGACGTACTCCGGTAACCGGCTTTGGTCAAGCAGCCGGACTACGCCGTCTTTCCATTCAACGGTAGGCACCATGGAAGGATCTTGTAGCGGGAACTGAGG
>JAKDNQ010000391.1 GCA_030456405.1 Nitrospira sp. | reverse complement strand
ATCCCGCCTTGATCAGCTTCTGCGCGCTCTGTTCGAGTAATGTCTTGCTCGCCTTTTTCAACCCGGGGCGCATGACCAACGGCAACACATGGAACACACTCACGTGAATCGGCACCCGCCCACCCTTGCTGGTCGACTGACCCGAATGAAACTTGGTCAGCACAAACCTCAGAGCCTTGGCCGAGGCGTCCGATCCATCAGTCGCCAAGATCATCCGCCGCAATGGGACTGCTTCGTTCTTGACGACAAGCATAGGACAGGTCGCATGGTGGAGGAGATTCGTCGAGACGCTGCCCAGCATAAAACGGTCGAGAGCATCGAAGCCCTGACTGCCCACCACCAGAAGCCCGCCCTGTTTCGGCGCCCGTTTCAAGATCGTCGTCGCGACCGGTCCTTGCTCCTTGCGGACCGTACCAGCGAGTTTCAACGAGGCCAACTGTCGTGTCGCTTCCTGGAGAATCTTGGCTGAGCGCGCCTCCATACGTTTGATGTCTTCCTGGATATACGGCTCATTGCCGGCCATCACAGGTTGCGCCAGAAACGGCGTGCGGAGCGCGGCGACATCGAGTACGTGCAGCGCCGTCACATGCGGCGGCTCGACCAATGGCAGCCGAGCCACCCAGTTCAGCGCCCATCGTCCATACTTCGACCCATCAGCCGCCACGAGCACATTCATGTGCGCCTACTCTGAATCATGAACTCACCACTTTTGAAACGACCGGCTGGAACCGGTTACAAAATGCCTCTGGTGACAGCCCGGTGAGGGATGCGTAGCGGCTCATCGTCGCCGAATCTTTGAAGTCCTCATCGGACAGCCGAATCATATATTGAAGCGCAATCTGGTACGACTGTGCCGTGATATCGACCATCCGCACTTTCGCCCGTCCGCTGACGGGGTCCACCATCTGTGCGAATGGAATCGGCGCACTCCGTCCGTCTTGAATCGATACCATGGCCGCCGTCCCTCCATCGAGCAGGAACTGCGCGGCACAATAGCCGAGATCGCGGGTGTACTCCATATCGAATGGAATCGGGTCTGCACAGCGTAATTCATACCCCACATTCTTGGCAACGATCGATGTGGCCAAGCCCAAGGCGTTCATGCCCTTCGACACTTCACGCCGGAGCACATCGCCGATATCCACCTCGGCTAATCGCAGGTGGCCATGTTCATCCCGCTCGACATGGTCCAATCCACCCAGGTCTTGCGGGTCAAGAATCTCGATCAGGCCTTCCGCCAACACGACCACCCCGTCGCCGCGTCCTCCGCTGAGCCGCTTAATCATCGTTCCGATCACGAGATCCACCAGGAGCTGAAGTTTGACTGGCCGCTCTCTAAATTCCTCGGGAATGACGGTGAGTGTGGCGCCGGCCGCCTTGCCGATTCCAAGCGCTAAATGGCCGGCTTTGCGCCCCATGGTCACGGCAAAGTACCAGCGCGACATGGTGCGGGCGTCCACCATGAGATTCTTGACGATCTCGACGGCGACATGCCGGGCTGTCTGAAAGCCGAACGTCGGAATACCGGCAGGCAGATCGAGGTCGTTGTCGATGGTCTTCGGCACGTGCACGATGTGAATGAGCCCGGCCGACTGTTCTTCCAATTTGAGCGATGAGAAGGCCGTATCGTCTCCACCGATCGTCACCAGACGCGTGACGCCCAGCTTCATCAAGGAAGATAGAACATTGGCGAGAGACTCAAACTTCTTCGTCGGATTCGCCCGCGAGGTACCCAGATAGGACCCGCCTCGAAAGTGAATGCGACTGACTTCATCGATGGAGAGGGGACGCACCTGGCTCGTGCTCCCCTCCATGAGCCATTTGAATCCATCGAGGATGCCGACGACTTCGCAACCGCCGAGGATACTGCGGATCGTCACCGCGCTAATGACACTGTTGATCCCCGGCGCCGGCCCGCCCCCGACTAATATTCCAACGGTTGTTCGCTGCGAGCTCATCGGCTGCCCTATGTTTTTGCCCAGCGGCCTTCCAACTTCTTCATAATCTCCGGCATAGTTGTATACTCCATCTCGTCGAGAGGCAACCGGTGCAGCTCGAAGGGGCCATGCAGATGGAAAACTAGCCCGCATGATTCATGAACACTTCTGCTGCAATCGCCGACTGATCTCTCGAATGTTCAATGTTGAATGTTGAATGTCCGGAATTCATCCGATGCATGTGGGAGCCAGTTGCTGCCGATTCCGATCATTCAACATTCATCATTCAACATTCCTCATGCCACTTCGCGGCGAGCCGTCATGAATAATGTGGGCGAGAGGTCTATCATGGCACGATCGACAGACATGCACATTCCACAAGAAGTCACGATTCGATCCGGTCATGTCAGGCTGGACGGCCGTCTGGGAATTCCCTTGTCGCCGCATGGAATAGTGGTCTTCGCCCACGGAAGCGGCAGCGGACGGTTCAGTCCGCGCAACAATTTTGTCGCCCGTTATCTCCAGCAAGGAAGGGTGGCCACGCTTCTGATCGACCTCCTGACCCTCGATGAAGCAGAAGACCGATGCAAGGTCTTCGATATCGATCTGCTGGCAGATCGGGTTCTGTTGGCCAAAGCCTGGCTCGAACAGGACGATCGGACAAATGGTTTGGGCATCGGCTATTTCGGCGCCAGTACCGGAGCAGGCGCGGCCCTGCAGGCGTCAGCCCGCGATCCCTCGTCGATTCAGGCCGTCGTGTCACGGGGCGGCAGACCGGATCTGGCTGAACCCTATCTGCCGGCGGTCACCGCACCGACGCTGCTGATCGTCGGAGGAGACGACGAGCCGGTCATCGAGATGAATCGAGCAGCCTACCGACTGCTCTCTTGCCCTAAACGTCTGGTAATCGTACCGGGCGCCTCACATCTATTTGAAGAGCCGGGCACGCTTGAACAGGTCGCTGAGCATGCGCTCATCTGGTTTCAGCAACACGTTCATTCTGTCCCCCACGACGGCACAGGTACTCACAGAAAGGAGCCTCCTCGATGAAAACATTGCTTGCGGTTGACGGATCGGATAATTCCT